>DASCNB010000190.1:0-19004 GCA_036011265.1 Nitrospinota bacterium
AAGTTTGCCCGCTGCCCTGTGGAATGGTTCGATAAGCATTTCGGCGAAGCCTATATGAAGGTTATCACAAAACCCGGATTGAAATTCTCGCAGGGTGTTTGGAAAATTTTTGATGTAGAAATTGTAGATGGCCTGGTAAACCAAACTGCAAAATTTGTCCGGGATTGCGGAGAACACGTCAGACAATACCAGACAGGACATGTGCGCAATTACGCCATGATGATGGTTATCGGTTTTGTTATTATTCTGTATCTTTTTATCGGGTGACATTAAACCTTTATGCTAACTGTAATTACATTTTTACCACTTGCGGGAATCATTGCTATTCTTTTTTGCAATAAAGAGAATGATCGCGCAATAAAAATGACAGCTTTGAGCACGGCTTTGCTCAATTTTGTCTTCTCTCTTCGCATTTACTTTGGTTTTGATGCTGGAACTGCAGAAATGCAGTTTTCAGAAAAAGTATCGTGGATTGATGGTTTTGGTATTAACTATTTTGTCGGCATAGACGGCATTTCCCTCTTTTTAGTATTACTCACTACATTTTTAACAGCAATCTGTATTCTTGCTTCCTGGAATGTAACGAAACGCATTAAAGAATATATGATTTCCATGCTGTTCCTTGAAATTGGAATGGTAGGAGTTTTTATCTCTTTAGACCTGTTTCTCTTTTATGTCTTCTGGGAAATTATGCTGATCCCCATGTACTTAATCATCGGCATATGGGGAGGGCCGAGACGAATTTACGCCGCTATCAAGTTTTTCCTATTTACCATGGCCGGCTCTGTTCTTATGCTGGTAGCAATATTAATCCTTGTATATTTGAATTTTAAAGTTAATAACGAAATAACCTTTGATCTCATGAAGTTGTACCAGCTTGATATTCCAGTAAACGTCCAATGGTGGCTTTTCCTGGCATTCGGGGTCGCCTTTGCCATTAAAGTTCCTATGTTCCCATTTCACACCTGGCTGCCCGACGCTCACGTAGAGGCGCCTACAGCCGGATCGGTTATACTGGCCGGAGTTCTGCTGAAAATGGGAACATACGGATTTCTCCGCTTCTGTCTGCCTCTATTCCCTTACGGATCTCATCAGGCAGCCTCTCTGGTCTGTACACTCGCCGTTATTGGAATTATTTACGGCGCTTTAATGGCGCTGGTGCAAAGTGATATTAAAAAACTGGTGGCTTACTCTTCAGTCAGCCATCTGGGTTTTATTGTTTTAGGAATTTTTGCTTTTAACATGAGCGGAATAAAGGGTGGAGTTATCCAGATGATTAACCACGGACTGTCCACAGGATCGCTCTTCCTCATGGTAGGTATGATTTATGATCGCCGTCATACCCGTGAGATTTCAGAGTACGGCGGCCTGTCACAGCAAATCCCACTTTACGCCGCTTTCTTTTTGATCGTCACGTTTTCTTCCATGGCGTTGCCCGGTCTAAACGGGTTCGTCGGGGAGTTCCTTATATTAGTCGGCGCGTTTAAATACAGCAAAGTCTTTGCGGGAATCGCTGTGATAGGGGTCATGTTAGGCGCGTCATATCTTCTCTGGACATACCAGAGAATGATTTGCAATGACCTTTCCAATCCGGAAAACAAAAAGTTATCAGACCTGGATATGCGGGAAATAATAATAATGGTGCCGATGCTCCTTTTTATAGTATGGATTGGTATCTATCCAAAACCTTTCTTGAGCAAAATGAACAGTTCAGTAGACCATCTTGTCGCGCAGGTTGAGGAAGGAAGACAAAGAGGAGAGGCTAGTAAGACACAACCACAAAAATCATTTTATGAACTTCTTACCGGGGAAAAAGAATAGAAAAAACGATAACCACAAATTTCGCAAATTTCACTAATTTAATATCTTTTTTTATTCGTGCAATTGGTGTAATTCGTGGTTTCATTTAAAATAAAGACTACAATATGGAAATGATACAAGCGCCGGAAATAAATTTAGCAGCTATTTGTCATATATTAACATTATGCGCGACAGGAATGGCAATACTGGTACTCGACCTGTTTATAAAAAATAAAAAACTTTTACCACTGGTAGCCCTGGGCGGAGTGGTACTGGCAGGTATATCATCAATAAATGACTTTGGCCCCGTTGTTCACGCCTTCAATAATACAATTGTCTCAGACAACTTTGCCGCTTTTTTTAATGTTATTTTCTGTATCGGAACCGCGCTCACCATTCTCATTTCCATCAGCTATGTAGAACAGGAAGAGATCAACCACAGTGAATATTATGCCCTGCTTCTTTTCGCGACAGCAGGGATGATGTTGATGGCTTTGGCCGCGGACCTGATAACTGTCTTTCTCGGACTCGAGTTAATGTCCATCTCTCTTTATATCTTAGCCGGGTTTAATCGTGCAAAAATTGAATCCACTGAATCGTCCTTAAAATATTTTCTCTTAGGGGCCTTTGCCACAGGATTTTTACTTTACGGTATGGCTTTAATCTATGGCGCCACTGGAACAACCAACCTGAATGAAATCGCCGCCGCCATAAAAGAGGGCAGTTTAAATTCAACAACCCTGCTTTATATGGGCACCGGATTAATGGTTATCGGGTTAGGATTCAAGACCGCCTCTGTTCCGTTCCATATGTGGACACCGGACGTTTACGAAGGAGCGCCCACTGCCATAACAGCGTTCATGTCCGTCGGACCAAAAGCCGCAGGATTTGCCGCTTTCTTCCGGGTATTTCTTATAGGCTTGTACGGAATAACAGATCACTGGATAACACTCATCTGGGTTATAGCCGCGCTCACCATGACAGTTGGAAATCTTACCGCTGTTGTGCAGACCAATATCAAAAGGATGCTCGCCTATTCTTCCATTGCGCACGCGGGATATGTATTAGTGGCGCTGGTTGCGGCAAATGAATTAGGTTCAGCTTCGGTTCTTTATTACATGTTAGGCTATGCATTTATGAATATCGGAGCGTTTACAGTAGTTATCGTATTAGGAAGAAAAGGAGAAGAAAACCTGAACCTTGAAGACTATGCCGGATTAGCAACACGTCATCCTTTGCTGGCAGTTACCATGTCTGTATTCATGTTTTCATTAGCCGGCATTCCTCCTTTGGCGGGATTTTTTGGAAAGTTTTACGTCTTCAGCGCAGCGATAAACGCGGGTTATGTCGGTCTTGCTATCATTGGTGTAATTAACTCGGTTATCTCCGTCTATTACTATCTCAGAGTCACCGTTCTCATGTATATGAAAGAGCCTTCACGGGAATTCAAACCACTCTCTATTTCTTCATTGACCCTTGCAGCTCTTATTATAGCGGTTTTCGGTACGATTCAATTAGGACTATTTCCATCACGGATTTTAGAACTTGCCCAGAACTCCAGTTTATTTTAACATTTCTTGGACGCTGATTATTGCAGATTTTTTATGATTATTTTGGAGTGAAAAGGTGGGCCCCTCACTTCTCATTCTGAGTCCTTCGCTTGTCATTCTAAGCGAAGAATCTCTTTCTTCCACGCTCAGAGCTTGTCCTGAGTGTATCGAAGGAATAAACTAAGTAAGGTTTTTTGGATAATCCTGCTTATCCTGTAATCCCGTCTATTTTTTTCTTCTGCTGATCGCTGAAAGCTGACTGCTGTTTTTCATTTCTTCCTCAAGAGCTTCGCTTCCATTTTCATCAAGCGGAGATAATGTTCCGTAATATCTTCCGGCAATAAATTCATGAGTTCCAATATCTCTTTCTTAACGATTTTTTTCTTCTCAAGATTTTTTTCATAAGATCCAGGCTTTAGAACAACGTACTGAGTCACAGGGCTTTTTTGTCCTGTTTTTTTATCATAAGACCTGACAACTTTAATAGAAGCTTTCTCTTCAAAAGCCGCGGCAATCGGCATACCGAGAGCATCAGTGATTCTTTTCAGTGAATCCCGCGTAAACCCTCTTTTGCCATTTTCCAACTGGGTTATACTACTCTGTGCCAGATCGGCCTTAAGGGCCAACTCTTCCTGTGTTAGCTTTCGGGCCCTTCTCCACATTCTGATATTCTGTCCGATAAAATTAAGATTTTTTTCATTCATAATTTTTATTATCTCCTATAGTGTTTAATTTATTTAGACTAAACCAAAAGTCATAAAGATGCAATTAGTTCTCATTTTTTTTTAAATTCTTTTGACAGGATTAACTGGATTATTATATTGAGTAAAAAGGCGCGTCCTTCGCTTGTTATTCTGAGTCCTAGGCTTGTCATTCTGAGCGAAGCGAAGAATCTCCTTCTTCCAGCCTCAAAGCTTGTCCTGAGTGGATCGAAGGAATAAACTTTATGAGACTTTATAAAAATAATCCTGCTTATCCTGGAATCCCTTTCTATTTTTTTCTTTTGCTAACTGCTGATGGCTATAGCAACAACTCCTTGACTTAACAACTCACTTCGAGTGATAATAATCCCTCTGGTGAATATTCCCCTCTAAAAAGAGGGGTGTCGCCTCCGGCGACGGGGTGTGTAATCTGGGTTGTGATTTTATTATTTGTTTCTTGTCATTCTGAGCTTGCGAAGAATCTCGCTTTGCTCTCTCAAAGCCTTGCATAAGCCGCTGTAAAAAAACAAAATCTAAACAGCGGGTCTAAAAAAGAAAGACCCAAACAGTGCCTAAAAAAACAAGCAACATCAAGTTTTCCATGTTTAATGTCTTAATATTCAATATCACGAAATTTTTCTATAATATTCAATATATATGCAAAACATGAAAAACGCAAACATTTTTTTCCATATTTTGCTTTTTAATATACTTATAGATGGAATTTATTACATGCTATATAGGTGCAATAGATAGAAACTATTTCCATCTATCAACAATGTTAGCTATCAAAAAATGGAGGTCGAAAGAATATGATTGAAGTTGGCATAGCATGGCTTGTTGCCGCAGCACCAGCTATTGGTGCAGTAAGTACTGCTTTTACTCTCGGAAAAGATATTACGTCTGTTTTTGGGCTGCTTTCTCAGAAGCGTGGGAAACTAACCCCAATGGAAGAAAGGTTTGTCAAAATATCACCATTGGCTGCTTTAGTACAACGCAAAGTGGCTAGCCGTTTGTTGCTCTTACTCATGTTTTCAGTTTTAGTGGGTGGAATTATATTAGCCATAAGCATTATTTATAAAGAGCAGTTGCAGGGATACAAGTTAGTTCTTTCTCTCATAGTCATTGCAAGCTTCCTGAGCGTCAATATTTCGAATCGTTTAGTGCTGATAAAGCGAATGTTTATCAGTGTTGGCGAAATCCAAATACTGAAGGAGTATGAGTCGTGTTATGAAGGCTACATTCACGAAAAAATTGATGAACTCAAGCTCCTTACCGAAAGTGAGCGCTCTATATTGAAAAGCCTTCGTAGTGAGAAAATTTCTAATGCCTCATACAATGAGATTAATGATATTATGCGTAAAGTCAATAATTCTATTCGTAACCGTGAGGTAGAAGCAGTGATCAGAAAATTATCAAATTATGGCTATATCAAGGTTAATAGAAAATTAAACGGTAGACGACAGTTTTCGGTTCTTTTGGCCACAGAAAATACGTAACCAAATAACTAACAATCGAGTAGACCGGATTGTGAACAGCTAGTTTAAATTATAATAGTTTTTCTGCTATTAATGTTTTCAGTATTTTAAAGTTTAACTGCCTTTGTTCACAACCCGTCACCCGGGTCGTTAGGTCTATACATATATACTTTAAAAAAACATTAGAAAGGAGTTGAGTTTATGAGTAATCAATTAGAGCAAGACAGTGTAGTTCTTGATCCCCAAAAGTTTATTTCTGGTACGAGAAAATGGGACATTCCTATATTAAAAGTTCCAGGTGTCCAATGCGAGGAGCTGTACATTGAGGGAAATCAAATTTCCACTACTGATTTTTCAGTAAAAAAAAATCACTTATCTCTCTCAAATAAACACAATATTAAGCCAAATACTAAAGCATATTTAATAGTAAGCTTTAACCCAAAAAATATGTTAATAAAATTTTGGCTCCCAATAATTCTAGCCATAATTGGAATTATTGGAAGTATTGTGCAGCCTTTTATGTATAGCCAAAAATGGTTATATCAGCCACCTATGGATTTTCATACTCAAAAATGGGGATATGATGATGCAAAACATAAGTTTGAAACCATTCTCTTAATAAAAAACCTTAAGAAAAATGATATAAAAAACATGACTATAAATATCGGTGTGCGTGAAGAAAATACGTCAATCGATCCTCTAAATGCCAGATACTCATTTATTGGAGGTCCCTTCGAATTAAAACAAATGATGGAAATGTCAGTTTCTACAAACAAAGAGTTTACAGAAAACCTTGAAAAACGAAATGCAAATATAGAAGGTGTCATATTCTTAACTAAAAAAGGTCTTAAGGTTGAGGCTGGCTTCTCTCCACCAGATTATCCAGAAGGTGATATGAAAAAGGTTGGGAACGTTGCAATGGGACCTTTTGGGGAAGATTAATATTAAATTTACATAATAAAAAAATTAAAACCTAACGAAAAGATGAAGATGGACGTAAAACAGCACTCCTTTTATCTATGGTTTATCTGCTATCCACCGTTTTAATTTATTTTAAAGGTTTTCTGTTTTATGTTTTACGCCACTTATCTAGGTCGTTATATTTTCAAAACTTAAAGATGGTAAATTATGTCTTCAGGGTCTGTCGCAAGCTTAATTCCTGAAATATACTATGATCTTATAGCAAGAATATCATCTGGTATACCATTTGTTATTGTATTGTTTTGGGAGACTAATTTATATTCTGATAACGTAACTACTTTAAATAAAACATCGGTATTTTTCGTGGTTTTAGGAGCTGGTTATTTAGCTGGTACTTTGTTAACGACAATTAGTGCAATTATACACTATATTGTATGGGGCTTTTTACAATTGGTTACTAGAATATTAAACTTTGAGACCTCTATTCCTACTAAATCTTTACGTGAGATTTTTTCTACTCTATATGAGAAGATAGATATGATAGCTAAAAAAGATCAAGTCGCAGGTACAATTTTGAAAAAGATGGAGGCCAATGCTGGCTTAGCGGACAATCTTTTTTCAGGGTATCTCATTCTTTCAGTTACAATGTTTTTTTTAGAGACTACTCATGAATTTAACATATGGATATTTAGTCCTATTTTTATTTTATTGATTGCTACAATGGTACTAAAAAGAGTTTTGCTTGTAGGTCGACTGGACACCCTTTACAAGAATTTAGAAAATAAGGGAGAGGCCATTAATTACTAATAATTGATGCAATTTAAATGCTAATTACTGTTGCTACCAAGGTTACTTTATTCAGGCTACTTTTAGTAACCCCTATCACTATTTTACTTTTCATAAAAACACCTGACTATTTTGGAATAGCTATAATATTATTTTGGATTGCCATTCTGTCAGATTTCTTAGATGGTTTTATTGCACGAAAGTTTCATCAAGAAACAAATCTTGGCAGCTTTTTAGATGCGCTAACTGATAAAATTCTTGTTTATGTTCTTATTTTTTCCTTCCTAAAGCTTGGTTTGTATTATTCTATTATTGTAGTTTTTATGTTTCTTAGAGATATTATTGTAGACTTTATAAGAAACTTTTTTGCAATAAAAGGAAATGTAATTGCATCAAATAAGTGGGGGAAAATGAAATTTTCCTTTCAATGTGTATCTTTAAATTTTTGTTTTTTTTTCTTTATAGTTAACCCAAAATTTCAATTGTACTTTTTTCAGATGGCTAACTTTTTTTTAGTTCTTGCATTATTAGTTAGCTTGCCAGGTCTATTTAATATGCTTAATAATTGTTTGCTAATAAAAAAAGGTCAAATCTCTGCATGACTGTATGTTCACTAGAGCAATCAATGAATCAGGGATCATAAAGACAGGTGTCAGGTGCCAGGAGTTGGGGATCAGGGATTAAATACAGCGGTCAGCATTACACACCCCAGCCATTTCATAGCCACCCCTCTTTTTAAAGGGGAATTTACACATCTTTTGAACCCCCTCCCTCGATATTGCCTATCCTGAGCTTACCGAAGGGCTCAAGACATGTTTGTTTAAAATCTTTTTTACCGCATCCCAAGAGCATTACTTTCAAACGCAAGGGTGTAAAGAACACAGATTTTGATAATATTTTATTGGTTGAGTTTTTTCTTCATGAACAATATAATGCAATCAAGATAAGCCGCTGTTTTGCTTTTGTACAGCGGCTTATGCAAAGCTTAGGCGCTATTTAGTTTTTGCTTTTATTAACGCTTTTTGCAAGGCGTGGATTTTATAACATATCGGTGAAGCGGATTACCCTATAGGGGATTATGACAGGACTTAACAGTATCACAGTAATGGTAGTGGACAAGGACCCTGACAAGGAACAGGGATACCGGGATTGCCTGAAAGGGGCCGGTTATGAAATCGTATTTCATACCGACGGCCAGGCGGCATTGGATGCAGTCGAGAAACAGCCGCCGGACGTAGTCGTGGCGGATATGTTCTCTAACTCTTTAAACGGCATACAACTGTGCCACAGGCTGAAACAGGCCGAGGAACACGCCAATATACCGTTTATCCTGATGACGTCCGGTTTCGATACGTTGAACGCCAAAATCCGGGGGCTCAAGGCCAAACCGGATGAGTATATCCGAACACCGATGAACCCCGATGAATTGTTGTTCAGGATTAAAAATGCGCTTTTGAAATTCGTCGAGACGAAACGTATACTGAAGTTCGCCTACCAGACCGATCCCACAGTTTATCATCTCCCGAGAAAGGTAAAACCACAATCGCCCGACCCAACGGATGGAGGCTCCGTACTGATAGTTGACCCGACAAAATCCATCCTGAAAAGGGTGGAATCCGAATTCAAAAATGCCGGCTGCAAATTAGATATAGCGCTTAACGGCAAACAGGCCATCGAACTTGTTAATGCTCACCAGTACCAACTGATTTTGTCCGATGGTGAGATGGAGGAGATGGACGGGTATGAACTCTGCCACTATATTCGCAACCTGAAAAATTATGAGCTTGTACCGTTCATATTCGTATGCAGGGAAACAGAACAAAATATAAGGCTTCGAGGTCTTCGGCTCGGTGCGGACGATTATATCACCTATCCGTTTGAGTCTGCAGAATTGATGCAGAAGGTCACAAACGCCATGGATAAATCCAGACTGATCCGGGAGCATACCTTCATTGACAAACTCACCAGGATATACAACAGGGGATATTTTGATCTCGTCATCCGAAAAGAATTCCGTCGTCACACCCGCGGCAAGCAGACGTTGTCGCTGGTGATGACGGATATAGATTTTTTCAAGAAAGTGAACGATACTTACGGCCATCAGGCGGGCGACGTTATCCTCAAGTCAGTGGCCGGAATATTGAAAGACCAATTGCGCGACACCGACATCGTGGCACGGTACGGTGGCGAGGAATTCGCGCTTGTTCTACCGGAGACGCCCGAGACAGCTGCGATGAAACTCGCCAAAAACCTACGAAAAAAAATCGAGTCCGAAGTCTGCCGTGTGGAGCATAAAAAACTGGAACTTTCAGTAACAATGAGTTTCGGCGTTTCGTCCAGCAAAGGTGTGGAATCGTCCACGGACCTGATTTCCAACTCTGATTCTGCCTTATACGAAGCGAAAAAAAGCGGCAGGAACCGCGTGTGCAGGTATAGTTCGCTAACCAAGGCGGCGCAATGAATCAGGGGTCAGCCCTTCGGCTTCGCTCAGGACAAACGATCGGGGTTTAGGAATTAAGATAAGCAGCCAGGATTCAGCTTAATGCACAGATCTTTTTTATCTTTCTCAAATTTCCATCAGGCTAATCTAACCTTTTGAAATCTATTCCACCAAATTCGTTAAAGTAAGCAAATAAACCTACAAACTTTATCTCTTTATGATTCTTTTTTAGGAGTTCAATTCCTTTTCTAACATGTTGAGAGTGATGAGAAAACTCATCTTTCTGATTCTTGAATTTTCCTGATCCTCCATAAGCACCGCAATCTTGATGATTAACTATTATTATCATGCTTACCTTATGAAGCCTCTCTGCAAGTCTAATCTGCTTTTCTAAAATATTAATTATATCCGTTTTCTTTTCAACAAGAACTTTTGCCGCACCTGCATGAGTAATAAGATCAAAGTCATATATTCCAAGTGTATTCTGTACAAAGTTAACGGTTGCTTTCCAAAAACGAAAATCTATGCAACAGATTAATGAGGCAGTGCATTTATGTTTGTGGATATGAGATTTACTATAAATTGCCATATTTTTATATCAGCTGTCAGGGACCGGGTGTCAAGAAATAATTATCAATTAACAGTTAACAATTTGCAATGATAAAAAATTCACCATTTCACATCCCTGTAGATCACGTCTTTGTGTACTCTGCAGTTAACTGGCTTCTGCAGCTATCCGTCGGTATCTTCAATTAAGAGGACTTTTTGTTCTATCCAGTCAATAAGCCGGAGATTTAGAATTTTTTTTGTTTGTTCTTTATTTAATACGATTGCTTTTGTCATCTCAGCCAGCGATTCTTTGCGGCTTATAGCGGAATAAAGAGAAACAGCTTTATAAGTCTTATTCCATTTATCGGATTCTTTTTTATAAAGTTGATATTGTTGTTGACTCACTAAGTTTGTGAAGTAAGAGAAGGTATTCTGAATAATAAAAGGAGTGACATTTCCGTACTGCCATCGATTCTCTATAGAATTAAAGTCCCACTCAGAAAGCTTCGTAAACTGAGGGGCATGAGAATACTTTCGCGCTTGGCTTTCCATGTTTAAAGAGTCGATGACATGAGTCATTTCATGAATCAGAGTCCCCTTTATGATTTCTTCGTAATATTCATCAGAGTCTACTTTTCTCATCCAGTGATTGAAGAGATTATTATAAAAATCAATACTTTTTACCTCCACTGATGAAGAAGCAGACGCGGCCTGTGATGGGTTATGCGGGGCTATGTTATATCGATATAACTTATTATATTTAGATTGTTTAACTGCGTTAAGAAAATGAGAGAGTTTATGATGGTTTTCAATATCATTTAAGGCTTTTGTAATGAGATTTATTTCTTCAGAACTCCATGGCCTGGGAATCGCGTCCAAACACCATGCCTCATCCCATTCACCCCTGCAGGAAGAAAGAGTGGCGAATTTAAAACCGTTAAATTCTCCTTGAATAAGGATTCGAGAGGAGTTATCAGAATTTAATTTTTCTTCAGCATGTAAGGAAAGCGGGGAAAGCAAATAAAAGTAAAAAAGTAAACTCATGACACAAAGAAAATATTTTTTGATGGGATTGACCGGATTTTTATATGGAGTGAATAGCTGCACGCCAATAGCTGACTGCTGACCGCTAACAGATAATTGATAACTTTTAATTGTTTCTCTCTGACACCTGATCTCTGGCGCCTGATTCCCTTTTTTCATGTTCGTGCCCTTCGTACTTAAAGCATTTAGTTGATAGTTTATAATTTTCCTTCCTTATAATTCTGTAGTATAATTAATCGTTTCATTTTAAATTAATTAAATCAAAAAAAACATGATAAATATAAGCCAGTCTGTCGCAATCCTTATTGACGGAAATAATATCGAAAGAAGCCTCCATTCCATTTATAAAAATGAAAACGTGATGCTTAATTTCGATTCGCTCATCCCAAAACTTCTGAGAAACAGGGAACTGAACCGATTAATGTACTTCAGGGAAGGAAAAATTATTTCTTCGAAACTCGCTGACAGGTTACATGAGAACTACCACGGCTCTGTTGTCCCCTGCCATAAGTCTGCGGACATACCGTTAACCATTAAAGCTACTCAAATCGCGCAAAAGGTGGATACAATCATTATTCTTTCCGGCGATTCAGATTACATAGAACTTGTGAGGCATCTTAAAAGTGAAGGGGTAAGAGTGGAAATCGCGGCAGTTAAAAAATCTACGGCTGCTATTTTAGAAGATGAGGCTGATTATTTTACCCCTATCGAAGAAGAAGACTGCTGGGAAGCTATAAGTGACAGGAAGAGAAAAAGGGTAGTAAGGAAAAGAAGATTTTAATAAAGCTGGTGTCAGGGATTAAATGCAGCGAAAAATAAATCAGTTGTCAGGGGTTAGCATTACACACCCAGCCACGGAGTGGCACCCCTCTTTTTAGAGGGGAATGGCAAACCCTTTAAAATTCTTTTGACGGGATAAACAGGATTAAGTGGATTTTTTTCTAAATCTGCAATGAGTTCTCCAATTCCCGTCAGGCAAATCTATTCAGCTATCAACAGTCAGGAATTAATCCAACCCTGTAGCGCGTCAATAATTTTTTCCGCCTGTTCTTTATTGGAAATATTGAATTTTGACTGCTGTTTATATTCGTCATGCATCTTGCGATACCGGCGAATGGTATAACGGTCCGCAGCGTATTCTTCTTTTTTTTGATCCCATTGCTGGTATTTGAATATAATTGTTGACCACGCCCCTCTTGTAAGAACTATCTTATCGAGTTCTTTAACAAGTTGTACGCCTTCTTCTTCATAATTTATAGTTATATCGTCAATATGCGAAAACATAAAATTCTCCTTTTAATGGAAACTAATAGCATAACTCTGAAAATTAAGTAAAAATTTTTTACCATAAAAACCCTTAGAAGGCAAGACTGTAAAAAATACATTCGCTAAGTTTTTTTATCTAACTGTCACTGCTGTGCGCCATTACAATCGATGCCACAATGCCTGCCACAGCAAAAATCTGTAAGGAAGATATGGTTTCCGAATCTATCCAACCCCAGATAAGGGCCACCACAGGAATAACATACGCGACCATTCCGGCAAAAAGCGGCCCTCTCTCACTGATCAAGCGAACAAACATATAAGTAGCAACTCCTGTACAGAAAATTCCTAATAGTGCGACTGAAATAATAGCGAGACTCAGGTCTTTATTTAAATCAACAGGCTCTGCCGCAACTGCTATTGGCAGCAAAACCAGCCCCGTCATAGTTAGCAGACCACATGAGAGAGACAAAGGTGAAACAGCAGACAGGTTTTTTTTGATAAATGTGTTTGCAAAGGAATAAGAGGCAGGAGCAAATATTGCCAGAAACAAACTGCCCGCTGGAATACTGCGCTGTAAGCCGTCAGAGAATATAATTACAAGACAGATCAGTCCGCTGACCACTCCTGCTGTCTGTAATTTTGTCGGCCATACTTTTAACATGGGGATGGAGAAAAGAATGGTCATAAACGGCACAAGCCCGATCATCATACCAATAAAAGCGGAACCATAAAGAGATACAAGATGAGGCAAGACAGTATAGGGCAAGATATTAGCGGTAATCGAAATAAAAGCAATAGGGAATAGGAGTTTTCGGTCCAAACCCCAATTGTTTTTAACAAGTTTTATAGCAATCGCAAGAACAAGAGCGCCTCCAACCGCGCGTAAAGCACCAATGCTGATAGGTCCAAAAACAAGAGAAGCCTTCTTCATCAATATGAAGCTGCTTCCCCAAATAAGACTGATTAGAATAAACAGGATGTACGGCATAAAAAAATGCTGAAAATAAGTGCTTTAACTATAACACACAGATGGGTTCTGATTCTTGTCAGGTCGTAACGATTATGATAAGCTCCAAAATATAAAGGAGTAAAAAGATGAGAGAAGTAGTTGTTATAGGAATGGCAAGAACACCTTTTGGAGCATTTCTTGGTTCCTTAGCTTCCATTCCTGCGCCATGTCTGGGATCAATTGCAATCAAAGCCTCTCTTGAGCGCGCAAAGATAAAACCGGAACAGGTATCTGAAGTGATAATGGGGAATGTTTTGCAGGCAGGTGAGGGGCAGGCCCCCGCGAGGCAGGCAAGCATCTACTCGGGAATCCCAAACTCGGTCCCCGCGATGACAATTAATAAAGTCTGTGGAAGCGGAATGAAGGCTATAATGCTTGGCATGCAGTCAATTCTTCTTGGTGATAGTGATATAGTCGTTGCTGGAGGGATGGAGAGCATGAGTCTCGCGCCTTATCTTTTGCTTGGAGCGCGCGCCGAATTTAAAATGGGAAACCAGGCGCTTATTGATTCTATGATCCATGATGGATTATGGGACCCTTACAACAATACTCATATGGGAAATTGCGGAGATTTGTGCGCTTCTGAAAAGGGAATTTCACGTAAAGAGCAGGACGAATATGCGGCAGAAAGTTTCCGTCGAGCCCAGGCTGCTCAGAAAAAAGGGAAGTTTGATAACGAAATCACACCTGTAACTGTGAAAAGTCCTAAAGGAGATGTCATGGTTAAGACCGATGATGGCCCGTCCAAAGTAAAATTTAAAAAAATCCCTTTATTGAAACCGGCTTTTGGCAAAAAAGGATCAGTAACCGCCGCAAATGCCTCTACTATTAATGACGGCGCTGCCGCAATTGTTTTAACTTCTTTAGAAAAAGCGAAAGAACTTGGGATAAAACCTCTGGCAAAGTTGATATCTTATGGAACTCACGCGCAAAAACCAGAGTGGTTTACAACTGCACCGGCAACCGCTATATCGCAGGCAATGAAAAAGGTTTCATGGGATCTTGATGATGTCGACCTCTTTGAGGTCAACGAAGCTTTTGCTGTTGTAGCCATTTCAGCCATGAGGAATTTAAAAATTTCTCATGACAAGCTTAATGTCTTTGGTGGTGCTATCGCGCTCGGCCATCCTATCGGCGCTTCCGGAACAAGGATAGTAATTACCCTGATTTCAGCCTTAAAAGATTTTGGGAAAAAACGCGGTGTTGCCGGAATCTGTATTGGCGGTGGAGAAGCTACTGCTGTATGCCTAGAAACACTATGAAATTTCAAATAGTAACTGAATTTCCCATCAATCCCTTCCTTACCAAGGAGGGGAAGCGCGGAGTGAGCCAATTGCGGAGATTCTTCGCTTCGCTCAGTATGACAACCAAAGGACTCAGACCTGTCCTGAACAAAGTGAAGGGATGACAATCTAAAACCTCCCGTGTGTCATTCTGAGTGAGAGTAATCGACCGATTTCGTTTTTTGCAACATTAGGATAACTCTCATGATTAAACAAAAACCCATCTGGTCTCCTGATAAAGATTATCTTCAGAAAACTCAAATGTTTCAATTTATGAAAAAGATGGGGATGCAGGACTACAATGAACTGCACAGGTGGTCGGTTGATCATTTTGAAGATTTCTGGAAGGAGATGCTGAAGTTCAGCGGGATTATTTATCAAGGTCTGGAAGATCCTGTAATTCATCCCGATAAGAAGGAACCAATTACTCCCGGTGGTCACTTCTTTCCTGAGATAAAGCTGAACTTCGCGGAAAACCTTCTCCGTTTCAGAGACAATCAAACAGCCTTGGTTTCCATTACTGAATCAAGAAGAACTCTCCGTTACTCTTATAAAAAACTGTTTACTACCGTCTCTCAAGTAGCTTCAAGCTTGCGGAAAATGGGCGTTCACCCTGAAGACTGCATTGCCGGTTTCCTCCCAAACGCTTCTGAGGCAGTGATTTCCATGTTAGCCGTTACAAGCTTGGGGGCAGCCTGGTCTTCATGTTCCCCCGACTTTGGAGTGAGAGGTGTATTGGACAGGTTTGGTCAAATCAAGCCGCGCGTTCTTTTTACAGTAAACGCGTATATTTACAATGGAAAAAAATTTGATTGTTTAGAGAAAATAGAAAAAATAGTCCAATCGATTCCTGAAATTGAAAAAGTCGTAATTATACCATTTGTTAAAGATCATCCCTCAGAACTTCCCGGCTTAAAGGAAAAAGTGATAACCTGGAATAATTTTTTAGATCCATCCGCAAAAACTCTTACCTTCCTCCGATTCCCTTTTAACCATCCTCTATACATAATGTACAGTTCAGGAACAACCGGTATTCCAAAATGTATTGTTCATGGGGCAGGAGGCACGCTTTTACAACACGCAAAAGAACTTATGCTCCATTCGGATTTAAACCGGGATGACAATATAATCTATTTTACTACCTGTGGTTGGATGATGTGGAATTGGCTTGTCTCTTCTCTTTTTGTGGGGGCAACGGTTACCCTCTTTGACGGCTCGCCTTCGCACCCTGATCTTAAGGTACTATGGAAATTAGCTGATGACGAGAAAATCACTCATTTAGGAACAAGCGCAAAATTTCTTGGTGTCTGCAGAAGCAGGAATATAATTCCTAAAAACAAATTTTTATTAAAAAAACTAAGGCTCATTCTTTCTACAGGGTCGCCCCTGCTTCCTGAGGATTTCGATTGGACATATCGTAACGTAAAATCAAATGTTCAGTTAAGCTCTATAAGTGGAGGGACCGATATTATCTCCTGTTTTTTTCTCGGAAATCCGGTGTTGCCGGTTTATAGGGGGGAAATTCAGTGCTTTGGCCTTGGAATGGATGTGGCATCTTTTGATACCAACGGGCAGTCAGTTAAAGGTGAAAAAGGTGAACTGGTCTGCAAAAAACCTTTTCCATCTATGCCAATTTTCTTTTGGAACGACAAATACTTTACCCGCTACAAAAAAGCATACTTTGACCGCGTGTCCGGGGTGTGGCTTCATGGAGATTATATTGCTTTAACAGAATCGCAGGGTACTGCAGGAGGAATAGTGGTTTATGGTCGCTCGGACACCACTCTTAATCCTGCCGGTGTTCGCATAGGAACAGCGGAAATTTATCGCCTTGTTGAATCTCTTCCCGAGGTGGAAGATAGTATAGTCATTGGTCAACCATGGAAGGGAGATGTAAGGATTGTGCTCTTTGTAAAATTGTCGAGCGGCATTTCCTTTTCTGATGAACTTACAGTAAAGATAAAAAAAACCATTCGTTCCGGGGCAACTCCCCGTCATGTTCCCGCTGTTATTTTTCCGGTTGAGAAAATTCCCTATACTATTAGCGGTAAAAAAGTTGAGTTGGGCGTATTAGAAGTAGTACAGGGAAGAGATCCTAAAAATAAAGAGGCTTTAGCCGACCCAACCGCGTTAGAATGCTACCGTAACTGTAGTTCACTACAATAAACTACCGGGAATCTTCAGTTTTGTGGCAAATCACTTTTCTTTGCAGCACCTCTCAGCTTTATGATAATCTATAAGCTAAAATATAAAAGGTACATTTATGAGCGACTGTAATGATGAATTGCCAAAAAATAGTACACCTGCAATCCGAGTGCTTGCGATGCCGAAGGATGCGAACCCTACCGGAGATATTTTTGGCGGCTGGATAATCTCCCATGTCGATACTGCTGGAGCAGTAGCCGCCATGAAACGTTCCGGTGGTCGTGTAGCAACAGTGGCAGTAAACAATTTCGAGTTTAAAAAACCGGTTTTTGTGGGCGACCTAGTGAGCTGTTATGCCGAAATACTAAAAGTAGGTCGCACATCGATGACAATCAAGGTAATCGCATACGCTGAACGTGACAGTATAGAGAAATGCGTAATAAAGGTTACCGAGGCAACAATTGTTTACGTGGCACTGGATGAGAATCGAAAACCAAGACCGGTTGATGGATAACCGTTAAGGATACGGTAGGCACCTAATAAAAAAAATTTCAGTGTTAATAATCCTGTTGTTATCCTGTCGAAAAAACTATTCTTCGCTGACAACCCTGAAGCCGATGTTCGAAGAGGCGTACATCATTTTATAAGACCTTCTAATAAAGGTATTTATTTTTTCCCTATCCATAGCATAGGACCCTCCCCGAACAACTTTATATTCCTGCCTGACATCATCCCTATCAGGAGACCCGGAGTAATCGTAATAAGCATCCAATGTCCACTCCCAGACGTTGCCAAGCATATCGCGTACTCCATCAACAGTTTTATTTTCTAAAAATTGATCTACAGGAGTAGTATCACCTACGAAACTGTTTTGTGCGTTGCAATGTTTTTCCAGGCTTTCCTCGTGTCTCCAGTAAAACTCTCCCGGTTTTAATTGTCCTCTATTAGATGCCACATACTCCCATTCTTTTTCAGTAGGAAGACGGCATTTCGTTCCCGATTTTTTAGACAGCCAATCGCAATAAGCCATACAGTCCCACCAAGTAATCATAGTAACAGGATGGTTGAATTTCTGTTCAAAAATATTTTTTAGACCAAATGGCTGTTTCCAGGTCGCATGTTCATTATCAATTGTCACAGGGCCCCTTAGAATAAACTCAACCACCTTATTATTATGGCTCCTTCTAACCTGATCTCCACCACCAACCGTGACTCCGCAAACCTGTTTTTTTTCAACGCTTGTAAAGTAACCCGTCTCCTTTACAAATTGAAGAAATTGGATAATAGTAATAGGGTATTTGCTGACTCTGAAAGCCTTTTCAATTATTACTTTATGGCGCGGGTCTGATTGAGGGACATCATCACAACCCATAAGGAACTCTCCAGGCGGTATAGTAATGCTTAGACTATAATCCTGGGTAAGCACTCTTTCAAACTTAGGAGGTGCGGCTAATTCCATTTCATCTCCAAAATCACCGGCGCTACCTTCCCCGGAAGAAGACATTTCAGAAGCTTTCTTTGTTGCACCTCCTGGAGTTTCACTCGTAGCCATCCTTTCCCCTCCCGCACCCGACAAGCTGCTTGTTGCTTCCCCTTCTATAATCTCGCTGCCATCTCCTCGTCCCTCAGATTTAACATTTCCTTTCCCGGAAGAAGACATTTCAGTAGCTCTCATTGTTGCTTCTCCCGGAGCTTCACTCCCGGCTATCCCTTCTTTTTCCATCTGCGGTAAAGCAACTGCAGGTTCTCTTTTTAATAGATCGCTGGCATCTCCTCGTCCCGTTAATCTAACACTTTCTTCCCCGGAAGAAGACATTTCAGAAACCTTCTTTGTTGCGCCTTCCTGAGCTTCACTCGTGGCCATCCCTTCCTTTTCCGTCCCAGGCTGACCAGCTGCAGGTTCTCCTTTAAATGTCTCCTTAGTATCTCCTCTTCCCGTTGATCTAACACTTTCCATCATTTTTCGCACAGAATCCTGTACTTTCTTATCAATCACTCTGTCTATACTGGCCACCTTGTCTTTGTAATCCTG
>DASCNB010000191.1:0-11961 GCA_036011265.1 Nitrospinota bacterium
AAAATATAAAAACAAGATTAATGAAACGTTAAAAGAAGGTGGACATGAATATAAGGGAACAGTGCAGATCAAGCACCTCTTGACTGTTTTATCAGAGGATTTTGGCCTCAGCAGCTTGAGGAGCAAAGTGACAGTCGCACTGGATGGTTTGAAAGTCGCCCCTTTTTATGGTTGTTATCTATTAAGACCTTTTGAATTGTCGGATTTTGATGATCCCGATAACCCAACAGAAATGGAGGTATTAATAGAAACATTAGGTGGAACCTCTATAGATTACGAAGGAAAATTAAAATGCTGCGGCTTCCCCTATTTAATGATGAAGAAAAAAGAATCTATAACCATGGCAGGCAATCATATTGCTTCAGCAAAAAAAGAAGGAGCTGATTGTATGGTTACCCCATGTCCTCTCTGCCACCTTAGCCTGGATCCCTATCAACCAGAAAGCGCGAAAGAAATTGGGCAGGAACTGGACATCCCCGTTCTCCACCTTCCTCAATTAGTAGGCCTTGCAATGGGACTCAAACCCAAAGAGCTGGGCATGCAGAAACATATTATCTCCACCAAAAAACTCACCGATAAAATCGGTTGTTAAAATTGACCGCCGATGTTTGCTTCGCCCCGCTAAGCGTGGCTTCGCAGATTAGCCCATGGATGAATGCCTGCGAAGACTTGAATTCGCTGATGACGCAGATATTGTCATACTGAGCCTAAATGAAGACCCTTCACAAGCTCAGGGTGACAGACACATAGCCTTTGCTTGTCATCTGCACAAATTGCAGATAAAAATCATTTACCGATAATCGGTAGATTTTAAAAACCGGTTACTGGTAACACACCATTAGAAATTAAGTACTACGGCATATAGATTTCAGCGTTTGGAACTGCTAAAGATATTGAAAACTAGAAGGCTCGTCGGGATGCAACAGCTTGCAGACGAGTTCCTTTAAGTGGTCCCGAAATTGCCTTTCCGTTGAAGTCCCAGCTTGTACCTGTCTCTTTATCTTTAAACAACTTTGCCTCAAACAGGAATGTCAGCTTCCGTCCATCTACTGTTCTTAAAAATGTGTTTCCTGCAGGACCATCAGTCCGTGAAAAAACCGCCACCGGCACGCCTCCCACATTGTCATTAACCACGCCATTGCCAATATGCGACAGCGGGTAAACTTTCTCTTTGTTGCCGGCATGAACGGTTACGACAATATCCGCAGGCCCAAGGGCTTTGCCTATTTTGTCGGTGTCGACCGGAAACGGAAACCGCATCGCGGCTACGCTCCGAGAATAGTTTCTAAAGGGGTCACGGTCATAGTTATAATGTCCCGGTAGATTTTGGTTTTGGGAAAGTACACGGGTACCGGGATAAAGCTTTTTCCACTGACCCCAGGGGATAGTTACCGACGGCAGTAGTTTTAGCTTACTTCCTGTAAGAGTACCTACTATCGCTTCTCCGCTGACCTGGAACCAGTATGAGCCGGTTTGGTGATCGAACATCACAAGGTCGTTTTGATAAAGGGCGCTGGTATTGCCGAACACAAGGTCCCGTCCATTTAAACTGCGGTCGTAAACTATCCCGCTATCGCAAAGAGGGCAGTAGCTAATAAGCAGGGAGATACCGTTTATCTTATCGTTGACCAGTTCATGGGAATTGAGCATTTTAACCGGGTAAGCAAATGCTTCGTCTTTACTGGCATACCCTATAACAAAATCTTTAGCAGCGAGCCAGGCACCTCCCTCAGGGCCTTCATAAACAGGTTCATAAATCGGACGAATTGCGTCGCGAAGCCGGCTGATTAGAGAGTCGGATGCCCGGGAGAGAGGAACTGAACCGCCATCGAAGGTATCAAAAACAATGTCACTTATCCTGACACTGCGGATAGATTTATCGACAGGTGGTGAAGTGCCGGTGTCTTCCAGAGTAAACTTCATTTTATCAGCAGATGAGGAATCTTTGACAACCGGGAAAATGTAGATGGCAAAGGCGATTGCAATAACCAGAGCTGCGGCTAAGGCACTTTGCTTGCAGCGGAATATATCCAGTAACCTTTGAACACGAAAATTCATAAAGCATAACGCGGAGAGGCTCCGCAGTCACAATTTGGCATGGAGAGCCGAACTGGACGGATGTTATTGTAATCCGCCCGAAGGGTTGAGGCCATGGAAGGCCTAAATCAAATGGAGCTTCCGCTCCGATGAACTAACAAAAAAACTTATTCAACTTTGTATAAGGCGCTGTATTATGCATAAGTCGTTGTAAAAGGGAAAAATTAAAAAACGACTAAAAAAGAAAGAACTAACAGCGTCTAAGCTTTGCATAAGTCGCTGTGCTCTGCATAAGGCACTGTAAAAGGCAAAAACCAAACAGTGCCTAAAAAATGAAAAACCAATCCTTGCATAAGTTGTTGTATAAGGTAAAAAACAAACAACGACTAAACTGTGACTAAAAAAACAAGTTTTTATAGAGTAATAGTATAATTCTAAATATTGTTCAACTACGATAGATGTGATATTCTAAACTTGACTCATAAGTTTAACAACTAATTCTCCGGTTGTTGCAATTATTCCTAAAAGGGACTTATGAAAATGAACAAACCTTTTTTCCTGTTTTCAACCTCTTTATTTATTATCACTTTTACCTCCGCATATTCATTGAGCGCGGAACCGGTGATTATAAAATTAACGCAAACTCCCTGCACGATTATTGAAGCGGAAAAAAAGCCACAAGCTTTTAATGTTAAAAAGAGTGATGACTGTGAACGAATAAACAGAAAAACCTCAAAGGAACGCCCGCACAAAATTCTTCATCTCAAACCCGGCAAAACCATCTTCAGGGTAGAAAATAAAAATGTACCATATGAACTTGGTTTCTGGGTAAGGGGAAAAGGAGTACAAAGGTTGATTCTCCCTTCCGCGTCTGGCGGTGGACTTAAAACAGGAAAGACACAAGATTATAATATTGACCTGAAACCGGGGGAATATCTTTTCAGCTGTCCTCTCAATCCTACCCCGGATTATCCGCTGAAAGTGGAGTAATTACACTATTAAACAATCATCGCTTGTCTTGTCGTATCGCGCGTACTCCTCCGGTAAAAAAGCATTCACGGGTGTATTCAAGGATATCTCCATTGCTGAAGAGCATGAATCGCGCGCAGCAGGAGCCAACCTCTTCAGACGTCCATTGCCAGTATCCGCTGCCGGGCGCAAAGATGGGATCAATGTGAAAGGCATTTCCAGTTTCATCTTTATTTGATTTAGATTTCTCAAAAATTGATTTTAACTCTTTTACTGTGGGCATCCGCCAATCGTTGTATCCACCTGTGCTTAATCTAATGACGTATTTCCTTGATTCATCCCAGCCAAGGCAATTCCCTAAATCTGAATAGCTGTCAGTTTTAGCCCACATAAGGTTAGTTTTAGTATCTGTAATTGTTCCATTTTCATTATCTACAAAACGACCGTCTTTTGAGCGTATTCCTTTCAGCTTAATTTGTTTTTTAATGTTCTGAGTCTCATTCTTCTCTCGCTTCAATTCCTTTTCAGCAGAAACTTGAGGGGCCAGGAATAAAGAGAATAAAAAGAGCGTAATTAAAAAATTGTAATAAAACCTTTTTCCCATAATGGAATTCAGCATAAAAGGTTATTATTAGTTTTCACACTTCAGGACACTTCCAAAAACTCACTTCAGCTCTTTTATTCCCCTTTAAGAAAGGGGGCTCAAGGGGATTGTGACCACAAAATAATTTTTTGGAAGTGTTCTTTTAATAATAAACCATAGCGTGGCGTAGCCGCAACCAGGTATGAGCGTCTAATTTTATATTTACCTGAACAGGTTTGAAAATGTTAAACTATTAGTTTGAAATGATATTAGCTGATACAGCTTTATCTTTTTAAACTTAATTTAATAATGGTTTACACCTATGGACCCTGAATTCTGGCATGAACGTTGGAAGAAAAATGAAATAGGTTTTCATCAGGAGGACATCAATGGTCCGTTGCAGAAATACTGGCAAAGTCTTAAATTAGATGATAATGAGCGCGTGTTTGTTCCGCTTTGCGGGAAAAGCCGCGATTTGCTCTGGATACAATCCCGGGGACATCCCGTGCTTGGAGTGGAACTCAGTCCCCTGGGAGTAGAAACTTTCTTTAAAGAAAACAGGCTGCAGGCTTCCTCAATTTCGGACGATAAATTTATTCGATGGAAATGCGGCACACTTGATGTTCTGTGCGGCGATTTTTTTGATTTGCGCCCGTCGCATCTTGAAGGGGTAGCCGGTGTTTATGACAGAGCATCTCTCGTTGCTCTGCCGCCTGAAATGCGGGAACAATACGCTAAACACTTTGTTTCCGTCTTACCGCAGAGCGGCCAAGGGACCGCAACCAAATGGGCTACCGCCCGGTCTACTTACAAAAATTGTGCTAAGCGTTGCATAAGTCGCAGTAAGGGGGAAAACCAAACTGCGACTAAAAAAACACAATCTTACAAGTTTGCAGTACAGGGTATCCGTGTCCTGCTTCTAACTCTGGAATATCAACAGAGAGAAATGCAAGGTCCTCCGTTTTCCGTAAGCGAAAAGGAAGTAAATAATCTGTACGGAAATAATTTCAAAATTGTGAAATTGCAAGAACAAGAAGTATCGAAAGATTTTCCGCGCTTCAAAGAACGAGGACTGACATCTCTTACTGAAAAGGTTTTTTTGTTGAGTATGCCTGAAAATAATTAAGAATCGTGCTATTATTAGTAATAAATAATTAATCTTTAATTTGAAGGGGGCGAAAAGGTTTCGACGGGAATTTCTGAAGCGAAGGTTGCATGCCCAGGACGCCGTTGGCCTGGTAAAAAAACGGCAAACTCATAATCGCCAATGATTATGAATATGCTTTAGCTGCTTAATTAACAGCTAACGTCCTTTTGGCCTTTGTCCGCGGGGTTAAAAAGGACGTCGCACTGCGGACTGGTCGGACCGTTTTGCTTTGAGGCGGTCTGACGAGATTCTATCAAAGCTGGTGTCCGAAGAGCCCTGCCTGTTGGGAACGAGGGCGCGAGATTTCGTAAACAGGAAAAGCATGTAGGAACCTTACGTGAATGGTTTTCGGACGCGGGTTCGATTCCCGCCGCCTCCACCACAATTCGGCAGGAAAGCCGAATTGGACGGATTCCAAAGGAAGGCCGCCCGAAGGGTTGAGGCCATGGAAGGCTAAAATCAAAATAGCCTTATAAATTAATAGATTTATGTGTGCCTGAAACAGCCTTTCCCTCCGATTGAGCCTTATCTTTATTTAGCGCTGTCATTTCTATTTTCAATAATGGGGAAAGCGGTTAGGATTAACGCTATTTTACGCCTTTGCTGTTAAGAAATACTGCGTACTTTTTATCTTTATCCAGAATATGGCCCGTCAACCAACTGCTTAAAAAATGCACCATCTCTGCAACGATATTATTACCAGAGCAATATTTTTTATGTAGATTTGAAATTTCCTCAATTATAATTTTATGCTCTAATCTATGCACATCAAAATAATCGTAATTGTGTTGCTCAAGCAAGCGCTCTTCATTTCCAAAATGAAATTCTATGTACTCTATTAAGTCAGTAAAAGTTTTCTCTAACACTTCAAAGTCCTTATCAATTTGTTTTGCTTCCCATATATCGTTAATAATTCCCACCAGTTTCTTATGCTGTTCGTCCATTTCTTTAATATTTATGCTGTAGTTATCTGTCCATTTAATTAGTGGCATTTTTTCCCTTTTATGTATTGGTCCACGTACTGTCTTTTATTCAGTTTTTCTTTTTAGATTTTACAGGTTCTACAGCAACAGCCAGCATAACTTTTGTTCCTTTTCCATTTTCTGTCAATATATCTAAAGTGCAATTGGATTTACAGGCCCTGGCTCTTTCCTTCATTCCTAAAATCCCGAGGCAATTAGAACCTACTTTGTTTGGGTCAAACCCTGTACCATCATCAGCAATGATTACCTTTAAATTTTTTTTTGGTTTTTGAAAGTTAATTGTAATATTGCTTGCATTTGAATGTTTAATGGCGTTATTTAGTGATTCCTGAATAATTCTATAGATTGTTATCTTGGAATCATCAGGCAGTTTTACTTTTTCCAGGTTTTCTGTTGTTAGAATATTTTCTGATTTAAATTGAATTTTAACCTTATGATTTTTTGACATTCGATTTACTAACGAAACAATACTTTTTTGCAAACCTAAAACAAGAAGTCCGGATGGAAGAAGGTTTTCAGATATATTTCTTATTTCTTCGATAGCTGCAGCGATACCATTAGTGACAGATTTTAAATTTTGGTCATTTGATGAAGGTTTTTTGTTAGGTTTTTTTAATTTAATAAGTAAGGCGGCTAAATCTTGAGCAATACCATCATGTAATTCAGATGCTATTCTTTTTCTTTCTTCTTCCTGAGCAGAGACAATTTTTTTTGTGTATTCTTGTAAATCTGACATATGTTCCTCAATCAGTTTTTTTCTCTCCCTTTCCACCTTATGTTTGTATAAGGCCATTTCAATATTGCTCTGGAGTTCCTTCTTTTTAAAAGGTTTAAGAATATATCCAAAAGGCTCCGTTATTTTAGCTCGTTCTAATAATTTTTTATCCGCGTAACCTGAAACAAATATGGATGGAATGTCAAACCGGGCGCGTATTATTCCCGCGGCTTCAATTCCATCCATTTTTCCACTTAGTTGAATATCCATCAACACCAAGTTCGGTTTATTTTCTTCTGTTTTTTTGATGGCTTCTTCTCCTGAAACAACTAATGCTGAAACTGCATAGCCCAGCGTCTTCAAATATTTTTCAATCAGGCAGGCAATCTCCTTTGAGTCCTCAACAACCAAAATTTTTGCTTTAGCCATACGATATTTCCTATTTACAACTATCGAAGCCTAATGCGAGGATCAGGTTTAAGAAGTTTATAGTTATCAGAATGGATTTGGAACAGCTTCATCGTTTCTGCTCTTAGAGAGCTTAATATAGAATGATAGCATATTCAGGGTGGCGTTAGCTTGTTTAAAAAAGGAAATAAATTGACTTAGAAATTCTGATTTGATATTCTTTCTTCAAATCTCAAAGAGCTTCTCTTTTAAAAGCACGCATTGTTGCTGTCGGTTCTGAACACTCGTTGAGGTTTTAGGATGCTTTCTCCAAAATAAAGACTTCTTTATAACCATAAATGGAGGATGACGATGCCTAAATGGAAAGAGTTTCGTAGTGATAGATTAGAGATAAATCCTCTCCCCGCCAGGCTTGATTTTATCCAGAGCGCTTCAGGGTTGTTGCTTGCTCTCTTTATGTGGGCCCATATGTTTTTTGTCTCCAGTATATTGTTGGGGAAAGAGGCCATGTATATGATTGCAAGGTTTTTTGAGGGCTACTACATATTTGGCAAATCTTATCATCTCCTGGTCACATTTGCGGCAGCTTCTATTTTTACCATTTTTATTATTCATGCTCTTGTTGCTGTGCGTAAATTCCCAGCCAATTATCGACAATATAGGATTTTTAGGACCCATATGACACGGATAAATCACAGTGAGACTTCATTATGGTTTTATCAACTCATAACAGGTTTTTCACTTTTCTTTTTAGCATCAATACATCTGTACATTATGATGACAAACCCTGCTGATATTGGACCTTTTGCTTCTGCTGACCGCGTTATTTCAAGCTGGATGTGGCCGTTATATATTGTCCTTTTGCTGGCCGTTGAACTTCACGGTACTATTGGTCTGTACCGTCTCATTGTGAAATGGGTCAGCTTTGAAGGTGATGATGCTAAAAAGCGTCGTAAATCTCTTAGGCACTTGAAACAAATAATTACGGTTTTTTTTCTGGTTTTAGGTTTTGTTACATTAGCAGCATATATGAAGATAGGGTTAGAACATAAAGATAACGTGGGGGAGCATTATATCTCTCGATCACAAAGATAAAGGTCATTAATGAAAATAACATATACAGATGTACTGGTTATCGGGGGCGGACTTGCAGGCCTGAGAACGGCCACAGGAGTAAAAGAGCGTGGCCATGACGCAATTTTACTAACATTGATCCCTCCCAAAAGGTCACATTCTGCCGCAGCCCAGGGAGGCATGCAAGCCAGTCTTGCCAATTCTATTATGGGTGAAGGTGATAATGAAGACGTCCATTTTGAAGATACTATTAAAGGGAGTGACTGGAGCGCCGATCAGGACGTAGCTCGCATGTTTGTTAACACGGCTCCGAAAGCGATACGTGAACTTAATGCATGGGGAGTCCCGTGGTCCCGTGTAAAACGAGGTGACCGGCAGGTTGTAATTAATGCCGAAAAAGTGACGATTACTGAAAAAGACGAAGCCCATGGTCTCATCAATGCGCGTGATTTTGGTGGTACAAAAAAATGGCGGACCTGTTATACGTCAGATGGAACAGGACACAGCATGCTTTTCGCGATGGGTAACAGAGCCCTAGAACAAAAAATCGAGGTTCGTGAACGTATGGAAGCGATGGCTTTGATCCATGAAAATGGGCGTTGTTATGGCGCGGTGGCCCGAAATTTAATGACCGGTGAACTGGTGGTTTATATTGCAAAAGTAACCTCAATTGCAACCGGAGGATATGGCCGTATTTATAGCGTCTCAACAAATGCGGTGATCTGTCAGGGTACCGGACAGGCTATAGCACTTGAGACCGGGGTGGCTACTCTCGGTAACATGGAAGCTGTTCAGTTTCATCCCACCGCCATAGTCCCGGCCGGTATTTTAACAACAGAAGGGTGTCGTGGTGATGGGGGATTATTACGTGATGTTGATGGTTATCGTTTTATGCCGGATTATGAGCCAGTGAAAAAGGAGCTGGCCTCCCGGGATGTTGTTTCACGACGCATGACAGAACATATACGTAAAGGTAAAGGTGTTCCGTCCCGTTATGGAGACCATTTATGGCTTGATATTACGATTTTGGGTCGTAAACACATTGAGAAAAATCTTCGTGAAGTAAAAGAGATTTGTGAGAGTTTTCTTGGAATTGATCCCGCTGACGAGTTCATTCCGGTACGTCCTACACAACATTATTCAATGGGTGGTATCCGTACAAATTATAGGGGTGAATCCCAAGTTCTGAAAGGTTTATATTCCAGTGGAGAAGCCGCGTGTTGGGACCTTCATGGATTTAATCGTCTTGGAGGAAATTCAGTTAGTGAAACAGTAGTTGCAGGTATGATCTCAGCGGAGTTTATTTCGGACTATTGTGACAGTAAAGAGAGTGAAATTAATATATCAACAGAAACGATATCACGGTTCTTTAAGAAGGAACAGGATAAAATCAACAAACTTTTAGAACCTAAACCTAAGAGTGAAAGTGTTTACCCTCTGCGCCGTGCCATGGAAAAAATTATGATGGATAAGGTTGGTATCTTCCGTAATGAAAAAGATTTGCAGTCTGCTGTAGATGAACTCAAAGACTTATTAACGCGCAGCCGCAATATAGAAGTTGTACATAAGGTTAAAGCAGCGAACCCGGAGTTATTTAACGCTTATCGGACACAAAAGATGCTTAAAATTGCGCTATGTGTGGCTTATGGGGCATTGCTGCGAAAAGAGAGTCGTGGCGCTCATGCACGAGAGGATTGTCCGGAGCGTAATGACAAAGAGTGGCTCAAACGTACACTAACAACCTGGCCAAAGGATGATGACACTCTACCAACGGTTAGTTATGAAGGATTGGATATTAAATCCATGGAATTGCCACCGGGATTTCGAGGCTATGGCAAAGACATGACCATTCATCATGATGACACAAAAGTACGTCAGGATGAAGTTGATCGGATTAAAAAGAAGATGATAGATAAGGGGGCGGATCGTTTTGAGATTCAAAATGAATTGATGCCTTATGATGACAAGTTACCAAAAAAATATCGCGGCCGGAATGAACGTTTAGAGGAGAAATTTGATGAGTAATAAAAAAGGAAGGACCCTGCGAATTTCTATTTTGCGATTTAACCCTAACGTTAAAGACGATGTCGCCCGTATTGAAACATATGAGTTAGAAGAAGCTCCCGGAATGACCCTGTTTATTGCTTTAAATGATATCAGGGAAAAATATGACAACTCACTCAAATTTGATTTTGTTTGTCGTGCGGGTATTTGTGGTAGTTGCGCGATGGTCATTAATGGTCGTCCCGACTTAGCCTGTCGAACATTGACCTCGAACCTGGATCCTGATATTTCACTTTCTCCCCTGCCTCTATTTGAATTAATTGGTGATCTTTCTGTCTTTTCCGGAAAATGGATGCGTGGTCTAAATGAAAGGCTTGAGACCTGGATTCATGATCAAGGGCATGAAATTGACAAAAGCAGAATTGAAGAACCTATGGAACCCGATCTTGCGGATGAGATCTACGAACTTGACCGTTGTGTGGAATGTGGCTGCTGTGTCGCGGGTTGTGGCACGATTTTGATGCGAGATCAGTTTGTTAGTGCCGCTGGTCTTAATAAAGTTGTCCGTTATAGTCTTGATCCAAGAGATAAACGGAGCGATAAAGATTATTATAAACTTGTCGGCGATGAAGACGGTGTATTTGCGTGTATGTCACTTTTAGGTTGTGATGATTTTTGCCCTAAACATCTCCCTTTGCAGGCAAAAATTGCATACATGCGTCGTAAAATGGTGAGAACCGGACAAAAAAAATAGGATTAACGCGAAATAATCACATCTCCAGCTAAGCTGCATGCCGCTCAATAGATAGTCATTTTATTCACACACTGATCCCATAACAATGCTATAGGAGTCACTTGCTTAACATTTTCTGTTTTAAATAGCTCAGTCAATTCTAGCAGGGAATATTCTTGACAGGCATTTTATTCGGGGTTAATGTTATAATAATTAGATAGTGGTTTTAGTTGATCGGTTGGGTTTGGCAAAAAAACATTTCTTAGATTTTTTGTTAGTATAAAATCATGAAAGAAATAAATTACCGCCAAGAGGGCAAGGACATTCTTAACCGGCAAAAGCAATTGAAACAGGCCAGAGAAAAAGTTTCTCACTTATTAGATAAAAGTATTTTTATTATCAGCGGAGATCTTGATACACGTGAGGAGCTTGCAGATAATTTTAAAACACTTGATTTCTCTCCAGAGCATATCACTGCCACTAACACTCCTGCAGAAATTATAAACAAAATAAAACAACATGTTGATGGTATTGATCTAATTATCTGCAACTTTAAAGTTCTGGACAGCAGCGCCTCTTCTCAAACCGGACTTCAACTTTTAATAATTTTAAAAGAAATGCTTCTTAAGTTTGGAGCTCCTGAAACAATTCCCTTCATTTTTATGGAAAAATCTTTTGAAAAGAAAGAAGTTGTTTCTGGTCTTAAGGCAGGGGCCTCTCAATTTTTAATTATTCCTACCGATCCAATTTCTCTCAGCAACAAACTGGTCGAAGTTTTTAGGAAACCGAAAGATTCTCACGTTTCCCAGGAAATAATGAGTTTCCTCTTTGACGCGAATAAGTTAAGAGACCAGGGACTCTTTGAGAAGGCCATTCTCCTTTTCAACAAAGCTTTAGCAGTCGGCGGAGAAAACGCGGAGATTCTAACCGGGAAAGCCGATGTTTATTTTGAAATGGGAGATATTGAGCAGGCAGTACAGCTCTACAAACAAGCTTTAGAAATTAAATCTACTTTTCCACGAGCTTATCAGGGGCTAGGCAAATCCTATGAACGAATGGGTGATATAAAAGAGGCCAAGAAAAACTATCTGAAAGTCCTGGAATTAGAACCCCATAATGTTCAAATATGTTATAACATTGGTATCCTGTGCCAGAAAGAAGGAAATCACGATAAAGCAAAAGATTTTTTTGATCAAGGAATAGCTTTAAATAAAAAGTTCGTTAATAATTACCTTGGCCTTGCAAAAAATTACGAAGAAGAAGGAAATCCTTATAAATCAATAAAAGTGTTCAAAGAAGCCCTGAATT
>DASCNB010000192.1:0-3358 GCA_036011265.1 Nitrospinota bacterium
CTATCAGAACTGCTCTTAGTAAAAGAGAAAAAGAGATAGCGTTTCTTAAGTCAAAGGTGACCGCCCTGGAATTTGACAGAGAAAAACTGTTTAATAAAGTAAAAAAAATTGATATAGAGAAAGAAACGGATGAAGATAAACTAAAAACAATTTATGCCAGATGGATAAATGCCTGGGAGAAAAAGGATATTGATACTTTTATCTCATTTTATTCCAAAAGATTTACAGGAAGAAAGATGGACCTTGACCAATGGAGAGCACACAAAAAAAAGACATTTGAAAAATTTTCAGAAATAACTGTTACTGCTGAAGATTTAAAAATTACTATTAAAAATAGTAGGGGGGAAATACAATTTATCCAAAATTTTTTCGAGGATTTATATAATGATAAAGGTATTAAAAAATTATACTTGAGGCGAGAAGATGGTAAATGGAAAATAGTAAAGGAGACGTGGAATCCAAGGTAAACCACTGCAGTGTTTGAAATAGCTTAGTACACAAAGGACACGAAAGCTTTTTTTGCTGGAGAAACTATAAATACAGAATTTTTTTTAATCTGCTTAAAGTTATTATTCTCCAACCCGCTGACTAAACAGCAATTCTTTTTACTTCCAACATTCTTACCCTATCAGTCCTGAATATGATATTATCAAGCATTAACCCTTATGCTAATAAAATTACAAAGAAAAACCGTATCAATTTTTTTATAAGTCATTAATAGAGAAATTTTCATTGACCAACTAGTTCAGAAAACTTAAGCTATGGCTGATTTTTCATCTAGCATTAAAAACCTTTTTGATTCAATTCGTGAATCGCTAAAAAGGAATATAGATTCAAAAGCTAATTTAAAATCTTATATTTCCTCTTTTCAAAAAGAGGAAGATTTTAATTCTTGGGTGTTTAATAACGTAGCGCTTTTTGTTGTGGCGTTTGCAATAATGACCGCTTTTTTCTATACTGCATTTATTTTGATTTTTTAACAGAGGTATGGTAATGGTTTAATAAATTTCCATTTAAGCAGATGAATGATTTCAGATAAGATAAAATAGAAGCAAGGTTAAAGAAACGAGGCCTGCGAAATCTCTACTGGTACAATAAACTGAAACTTGATGTAACAAAATGGGCACAATTGAGGAAAAACGAGGTTTATGAGGGCAAAGGGTTGAACCTGTGATTAATTTCAATTGCAGGGATTAAAAGGAATGCCGAGGGACGGAATCGAACCGCCTACACAAGGATTTTCAGTCCTTTGCTCTACCGAATGAGCTACCTCGGCTCCAAATACAACCTGCCATCTTAAAGAGTTCAAAAAGTTTTGTCAATTAAATTTTTACTGTTGCTTCCCTATTCAGTTAAAACAAAGCATAAACAAAAGGCGCTACAGCACTGCTCTCTGTAAAAACTATCAACGCTCCGAACAGGAACAACACAATAACAATAGGCAAGAGCCAGTAACGTTTTCTAAATTTTAAAAACTCCCAGAATTCTTTTACTATGGACTGGTTTGGCATTTTTATACTCCTTAAAATCTTTTTATAAACCTTTCTTTTGGTTGCGCTAATTCAGAACGGCTGACCCAATATGATGAAACACTTTTGTCTGGCTTTAATGAAATAGGAGAACCACCAAATATTTTTTTCATCAAAGCAAAAGGTGTTATGACAAAATAATACATTATAGTCAACATTGTCACAGTGATTGCTTTGCCTATAAAATGGGCAATTTGCAACCATTTATCATATACGGGTTTTAGAATGCCCGGTAATATTAAAAACCCCGTACCCAGCAACGACAGAGCGCCAAAAAAACAAGCAACTAAAACTTTCTGTCGCCATACAGCTAGAATACATAGAAACCCGAAGAAAGGAAGAGCAACTGCTCCAAATTTCCGGATTTCTTTTTTCTCAGTCAAGGATAAGGTCATTTTCCCACTCTTCAGCTTCTTCCCGTGGAGGCTGTTCCTCTTTATGAAGGATAAAGTCTTCTATTACTAGAACATCCATTTTTGTCCGCATAAAACATTTATAAGCATCTTCCGGTGTGCAGACAATCGGTTCTCCACGCACATTGAAGCTTGTATTGACTAAAACCGCGAATCCGGTCAATTTTTCAAATTCTGATATTATCTCATAATAATCAGGTTTATCTTTTTGACTAACTGTTTGAATTCTGGCTGAATAATCAAGATGCGTTACAGCCGGTATATCGCTCCTTTTAAAATTCAGGCGTTCCAGAATTCCCAATCCGTTAAATGAAGGCTGAGAAAAACATCTTTCTTTTTTTACTTTTGCCACTATGAGCATATACGGGCTTTGTTCATCCGTATCAAAATATTCTGAAACTTTTTCTCTAATTACTGAAGGTGCAAAAGGTCTAAATGACTCTCTGTATTTTATTTTTAAATTCATAATACTTTGTGTTTCCTGGCTACGCGGATCTCCAAGTATACTTCTTGCTCCAAGAGATCTTGGTCCAAATTCCATACGACCGGCCATATAACCAAGAATTTTTCCGAAGGCTATCTGCTTCGCAATGCTATGTGCTCTTGTATCTTTATGTAGTAAATGATATGGATATTGATTTTTTTCTAAAAAACTTTTAACTTCTTCATTAGAAAAGGCAGGTCCAAGGTAAGAACCTTTCTGACTGTCCTGTTCGTCAGGTATCTTTCGATCTTCATTAAGATAGCGATGCCATACACTGAGGGCTGCTCCCAAAGCACCACCAGCATCACCTGCTGCAGGCTGTATCCAGATAGTTTCAAAAGGACCTTCACGTAATACCCGCCCATTAGCCACACAATTTAGTGCCACTCCACCAGCGAGGCATAGATTTTTGAGTTTAGTCTCTTTATAAACGTGATTTGCCATTTTTAAAACAATTTCCTCTGTTATCTCCTGAATACTGGCAGCAATATCCATTTCTCTTTTTGTAACGGGTGTTTCAGACTTGCGAGGAGAACCACCAAAAAGTTGAGAAAAGCGTTGATTCGTCATCCGGAGACCGCCCAAAAAATCAAAATATGAAAGATTCAGGCGAATAGAACCGTCTTGCTTAACATCAACCAACTCTTTTAGAATAAGGTCTTTATAACGAGGTTCCCCGTAAGGAGCCAACCCCATAAGTTTATATTCTCCGGAGTTCACCTTGAATCCGGTAAAATAAGTAAAAGCCGAGTACAGAAGCCCTAAAGAATCCGGAAAATGAAGTTCCTTTAATAGGTTAATCTCTTTGTCCTTTCCAAACCCATAACTTGCAGTAGCCCATTCCCCTACTCCGTCAATTGTTAATATAGCAGCTTCTTTAAAAGGAGATGGATAGAAAGCGGACGAGGCATGGGCTTCATGATGCTCGGTAA
>DASCNB010000193.1:0-6797 GCA_036011265.1 Nitrospinota bacterium
ATTTATAATAAATAAATTTATTGTTAAAAAAATATATATTTTACTTGACATGAAAGCACATGTGAATTATATTTTCGATATATGCAAATACATTTAATATTGAACTATAAGATAATTTTATTTATTATCATTCATTTTAAAGGGGGTGAAGCTATTTCTTTAGGTTATTTGAGATGGAGAAAAGTAAGATTGGAATAATTTAAGCTCTTTACTTAATTTATGAATATGCTTTATTAATTTTAATTATGGAGGTATTTGAGATGAGTGCAAAAAAAGTGGAAAATTTTACAGTTATCGAAGAACAAGGAACGGAACAATTCGTTGAAGGGCTAAGAACAGAAAAATATGTTTCTGGACCAAAACTCGTTACTGGTAAAGAAGGAATGAAACTTGTAGGACTTAAAGTTGTTGTAGATAATAAAAAATATGCGCCTATTTCAAAAGCAATTTCTAATTTATGGAAAGAATTCGGTTGCAGAATTAAGGAAATAAAGGGGGCAGTAAATCCGAGAACTTGTTATGGGGTTGATGTTGATATTTCTTCTGATAAGTATGGTTATTTTGCGGGCATTGAAGTGTCTGATATTAGGAAAGTTCCCGAGGGAATGGAATATATGAAAATACCAGCCTCGGACTATCTTATGACTACCCACAAAGGGTCTCTTCACAATGTTATGGAAACCTTTGAAAACCTGAATAATTTGATAGGCACTGGTGCGGCATCATCGTATTGCAAAAGTCCGGGAAAGTGCGGTTTTATGGCTTTTGACAATAATAGATTTACTCAAGGTGCCGACTCAGAGGTGGACGTTTATGTTGCCGTAAATCAATTAGCGCCTTAATAGATGATTTTTTTGCCGGAATAAAAAAGTGGAAGCGACGGTTAAATATTAACCTCCTCAGTAGAATCAGTAGGTTTACATGGGCAGACAATTGTTAACATATTGAGCGTTTGGTCCTAATGAGGCATTTCATTCGATTTTTTTGTACGAATTAAATTTATCCAGAATTACCGGATATCCTTTTAAAATTCCTCCAGCCACCGCCCCCTAACAGGCATTTTGTGGGGTGGTGTAGAGGGGAATTTAAAATATTCCTCGTTTCTCTCCCATTTGTCAGAGAGTGTAACAATATCTCAACCTACCCCATTTCCACCTGCTTTAGAAAGTGGGAGACCCTATAATCTCCATGGAGGGAATATTAGATTCCAAGTCAAAAAAGCGAGGGATACAAGAAAAATAAAAGGGACTCAGATGACTCATAGTACCGGGGAGGCCATAGCTGACAGTAGCTTATTGCTAATTCTACATTGGGAAAAGTTACGGCAAGCGCGCCATGGTAGCTACATGCTGGGACTATCATTAAAAAATGGAGGTTTAAGATATTAAGTAAAAATTAGAACTCTTATTTGGACAAAACTTTTGTACTCCTGACATTAAAATAGGTTCGTCATCACTCCGCGACATACTATCACTCTGAATAAGCTTGTTTTTTTAGACGCTGTTTAGTTGCAGTTTGTCGTTGTTTGTTTTTTTTCCTTTTACAACGACTTATGCAGAGTACAGGGCCTTATGCAAAGCTGAACAAGTTTTTTCTATTTGCTTACTGGAGCGGCAGCTCCATTTGGTTGTGGCGCCTCGCCGCAATATGGTATATTTTAGTAATGTTTAGTTTTTCCGATCTGTTTTTAAAAAACGTAATTGAAAAAAAAGTGATTAACAAGGAACGCCTCTCTTTTGATGATGGCGTAGCCTTGTTTAAATCAGATGACCTGTTAGGGCTGGGTTATCTTGCCAACATAGTAAGAGAAAGAAAAAACGGGCAACACGCATATTTTATAAACAACCGCCATATTAATCATACGAATATTTGTAAAAACCTTTGCCGGTTCTGCGCGTTCAGTAAAAGCAAAGGTGAAGAAAACGCTTACGCGATGACTATTGAAGAGATTCTGAAAGCAGCGGAATCTCATAATGACGGCAGCGTAAGTGAATTCCATATGGTTGGTGGACTCCATCCCGATCTTCCTTTTTCTTATTACCTCGATTTATTGAAAGCGTTGCGAAAGAGGTTTCCTGATGTACATATACAGGCATTTACGGCGGTTGAGATTGCTCATTTAGCTGATATTTCCGGTCTTACTGTTCGACAAACGCTTATTGAATTAAGAGAAGCAGGTCTAGATTCTTTGCCGGGAGGCGGAGCTGAGATTTTTGATCCCGGTGTCCGGGAGAAAATATGTCCGGAAAAAACCTCCGGAGAAAAGTGGTTGGAAATAATGAAAACAGCCCATGGATTGGATATAAAATCAAACGCCACCATGCTTTATGGACACGTTGAGTCCGTTGAGGACAGGGTTAATCATTTGATTCAACTTCGTGATCTCCAGGATAATACCGGTGGGTTTTTAGCTTTCATCCCGTTAGCCTTTCATCCTGAAAATACAGAGTTAGATAATATCGATTTTACAACCGGACAACTTGACTTGAAAGTTTTAGCTGTCTCCCGCCTTATGTTGGATAACTTTCCCCATATAAAAGCCTTTTGGATTATGATTGGTCCAAAGATCGCGCAGCTTTCCTTATCGTTCGGTGTGGATGATATCGATGGAACTGTTGTGGAGGAAAAAATCACCCATGCAGCAGGCGCAAACACAGAAGAATATATTGAAAAAAATCACTTAATTAGTTTGATACAGGAAGCTGGGAGAGAGCCCGTAGAACGCGATACGCTTTATAATGCTGTTTCTTGATTCGCAGGTGGACTGTTCTCGAAGGTATTTTATGGGTAAGCCATCTTTTTCTACAAATCAAGTTATCTGTAATTTTTCCTGAAACCATAAATTGACCACTGTTTCTATAGAAATCTCTTGTCTGTCATACACCTTTTGAAGTTCTTTCGCGATTTTAGACAAAACTCCAACGTAATAAGGTCTTTTCTTATGTCCGCTTCTTTTGTCTTTTTCCAATAATCTGCCAGGCCATGAGAGTCCTAGAATTCACTTGCTTCCTCAGTCGACTTAAAGTGGTTCGGGATATTTTCCTTTTTATTTTTTTCATATTATCTTCGCTCCTTTTTTGCCATATCCCTTGCGCTAACGATGAGAGTCTGGTGGTTTTGGTAACAGTTAAGCTGCGTAAAAAATATGTATTAATAAAATAGCCATTTCCTTTTGAAAGCCCGGAGCAAGCGGAGCGCCGCCCTGGGGTGTGAGTAGTAAAAAATTTCAGGCCCTGTAAGGGCGACTCAATAAACTCTATAAGTGCAGCTTAACTGTTACGATTTATCAATATTTAACGACTACTATAAGAATAATGAGACGGGAACCCCTGCCTATGATCTTGCCATGATGCTGAAGATCATTCTGTATGCATATTCCAAAGGAATAATCCATAGTCGTAATATCGAGCGATGCTGTCAGGAGAATGTAATCTTTAAATAAGAGCTACTTCAAAATTTTCACAAAAAAGATTACAATCTTTTTTTGATATGATATATTAATATTTCTTTCAAACGGTTAAAATTAGCGGTTAGAGATCGAATTAAAGCAGTTCCATTTTTTTCTTCGAGGACTATACTTAACAATACACATGAATTCACAGGTTAAAATAGTTACGCCCCACCTTGATAGGTTCGATATTTTTCCTTGGAATAAGAACTTTGAAACCGGCATTGATATTGTTGATGAGCAACACAAAAGGCTCGTCGAATTGTTGAATAAACTTGCCGAAAATTTAGTTCTGGGTACCCCCCATATGCTCACCAGTATTTTTGATGAGTTAGCTGCATATGCGGGTTATCATTTTGAAAACGAGGCTGTTTTATGGGCCCGTTGTTTCGGAGATGACCCATGGCTGGTATCACATCAGGAAGCGCACAATTCCTTTTTACCGAAAGTACTCGAACTTAGAGAGGAGCATAGCGACAAGCCTTTGATAGAAATGACTGAACACATCGTGAAATTTCTCATCCGCTGGCTTGCGCTCCACATCATTGATAGCGACAAACGTATGGCTTTTGTTTTGCACAACATCGAAGCAGGGGCCTCTTTAAAGGACGCGAAAAAAAAATCAGACGAAGAAATGAGAGGTTCGACCCGTATACTGATTGAGGCAGTACTCAATATGTACGAGAGTATTTCTTCGAGAACTCTTGAGCTCATGCGTGAAATAGTTAGGCGCAAGGATGCAGAAGAAAAACTCAAAGAGGCGAATTGTAAATTAGAAGATCTGTCGATCACGGATCAACTTACTGGATTGTACAACCGCAGGCATTTTAATGCAGTTTTCGAACGAGAACTCCGAAGAGCCAAGAGAGAAAAACTCGTTCTTTCGTTCCTCATGTTTGACATCGACTATTTCAAGAAACTCAACGACCATTATGGCCACTTCGAAGGCGATCTGGCTTTGAAGAAGGTTAGTCAAAAGGTGAAAGAGCTCTGCCGTCGTCCGGTCGATTATGTATTCCGTATTGGTGGTGAGGAATTCGGCGTTCTGGTTGCTGATCAGTCCTCACAGGTCGGAGAGAAATTAGCCGAGAAGATCTGCATAGCAATTGCTGACCTATGCATTCCAAATGTAAAGAGTGATGTAGCTGACCATCTTACGATCTCTATCGGAATGGTTGCTAAGGTGCCAACTTCCACGGACACCATGGTCAGTTACATGGGCCATTCAGATGACAGGCTCTATCGAGCCAAGGAACAGGGGCGCAATCAGGTTGTCTCTTCAGATTAATCCTGGTCATTAGAAGGTTAGAGTTGACGATTTACTGTCCGTTCTGGGTCAAGGGACTAAACCGTTATAGTGGTTATAGCACTCCACTTTGCCTTTCATCCTAAAAAAATACAGGGTAGATAATGTCGACTTTACAACCGGACTACTGGATCTGAAAGTTTTAGCTGTCTCCCGCCTTATGTTGGATAACTTTCCCCATATAAAAGCTTTTTGGATTATCATTGGTCCAAAGATCGCGCAGCTTTCCCTATCTTTCGGTGTGGATGATATAGATGGAACTGTAGTGGAGGAAAAAATCACCTATTCAGCAGGCGCAAACACAGAAGAATATATTGAAAAAAATCACTTAATTAGTTTAATACAGGAAGCAGGGAGAGAGCCGGTAGAACGCGATACACTTTATAATGCTGTTTCTTGACTAAGATTTTCCTTTTTCACTCATCGCCCTTCTTACTTCCATTTCGGCGGTTTTCTTTTTAATGGTTTCTCGCTTGTCATAAAGTTTTTTTCCTTTCGCCACAGCAATTTCTATTTTTGCCTTTCCCCCGGTAAAAAATATTTTAAGAGGCACCAGGGAAAGCCCCTTTTCAGCGGTTTTTCCAACAAGTTTTTTGATCTCTCTTTTATTTAATAGTAGCTTTCGTTTACGAAGAGGATCATGGTTTTCTATGTTCCCGTGAGTATATGGATTAATATGGCAGTCAAATAAAAAAACCTCTCCTGATTCAATTCCGGCGTAACTGTCTTTCAGATTGGCGTGACTGGCTCTTAACGATTTTACTTCAGTACCCTTCAGGACTATTCCTGCGACATAAGTCTCCAGGATAAAATAATCGTGCCTTGCTTTCCTGTTTTCAGTTACTACTTTTTTTCCTTCTTTCATGATTTTTCTATTATTTTACCACAGAGCACACAGTCCATCTTTGCCGCAACCAAAATCATTGACCACGAAGAACACGAAAGTCACGAAGATAAAGTGATGATTATAAAACAAATCTTTTAATGCCTTTGTTTAAGGTCTTTACATTAAATTTATTAATAATCCCACCTTTACATTTGAGAGTTTCATAAATGTTTAGTGAGCTTCATGAATTTAATCTTAATCTTCTTCGTGATTTTTTGGTATAAACCAACCAAGATTCGCCCTCAGAAGAATACCTATGAAGACTTGAATTCGTGTTCTTCGTGGTTAAAAAAACTTCGCAGATTCAGCGTCCTCTACGTTGAAAAAACTCATACTAAAACAAAATCAATCTGCCGTTTTCCCATGCTGACATTCTCCACAGCGATTTTAACTTTATCACCTATTCGATAAACTTTCTTTTTATGCTCTCCAATAATGGAATGCTTTTCTTCATGATAGATATAGTAATCGTCTTTTATGGAGGAAATATGAACCAGCCCTTCCACAAATAAGTCTTCCAGTTCAACGAAAATGCCAAAGGATGTTACCCCTTTGATAAATCCCGTAAATTCTTCTTCAATTTTATCCATCATGAAATGCGCTTTGTTTAAATCGATAATTTCCCGTTCCGCCTCCATGGCTATACGTTCCCTGAGAGAACAGTGTTCTGCTATTGCAGGTAAACTTTTTTTTAAAAAATCGATTTTATTCTTCGGAATTCGTTTTTTGGTTAATAACGTCTTTAAAATTCTATGTGTTACTAAATCAGGGTAGCGCCGGATAGGAGAAGTAAAGTGAGTGTAGCAGTCAAAAGCAAGGCAGAAATGCCCTGAATTTTTTTGAGTATAAACCGCCTGTTTCATCGAGCGGAGCAAGACATGATTTATTAATTTTTCTTCCGCTGTTCCCTGTGCGGAAGTAAGCAGTTTTTGCAGAGATTTTGCATTTACATTATTAGGGTCATCTATGGTATATCCAAAATTATGAATAAATTTATTAAACTCTGCTATCTTTTCCGGGTCCGGGTTCTCATGAATACGATAAATGCCCGGTACGCGGGACTTAAAAATATGTTTTGCCGTGACAACATTGGCTGTCAGCATAAACTCTTCAATAATTCTGTGGGCAATGTTTCTCTCCGATTTCAGAATATTATC
>DASCNB010000194.1:0-7652 GCA_036011265.1 Nitrospinota bacterium
GAAAAATAAAGGCGGTTACATACGCGCGGGAAAATAAAATTCCATTTTTAGGAATTTGCCTGGGAATGCAATGCTCTGTAATTGAATATGCTCGAAATGTCGCGGGTCTTACAAAAGCAAACAGTTCAGAGATAGACCCAAATATTAAACACCCTGTCATAGATCTTTTGCCTGACCAGAATGGAATCTCTTATAAAGGCGGTACTATGAGACTTGGAGCGTGGCCCTGCCAATTAAAGAAAAAAACATTGGCGTATGCAGCTTATAAAAAACGTGAGATTTCAGAGAGACATCGCCATAGGTATGAATTTAACAATAAATTCCGACTTCAACTGGAAGAAACCGGGCTGATAATAAGCGGCGTTTCTCCGGACGGAAATCTGGTAGAAATTATAGAAATCTCAAATCACCCGTGGTTTGTTGCTGTTCAGTTCCACCCGGAATTTAAATCCACTCCCATTATCCCCCACCCCCTATTTAAAGATTTTATCCATGCCTCTTTGAAAAAATCCAGGTTAGAAGAAAAAGAGTTATTTTCTGTGGAAGCAGGAAGCGCATTAGTAACATAAAGCGTAGAGCAGCCAAGGAGCCCCAACCAAAATAAATTTACCGCAGAGAAAAACCTTTGCAAAAAAGATTGCTTCAGGTTGTAGCCATCCTTTTTTTTAATTTTTGAATTCTATCTGTTGATTCATTTTTTGAAATGAACCCCAGCCGGAGGTCTTCTTTCAGCATCAAGATTTCATACTCCAATGCCATTAAAATGGACCGTTCAATTCCTAATGAACATCCCCTGTTGAAGACCACGCTTCTTGTGTTGATTTTGTCAGGTTTGATTTGCTTAAAAACTCGTTCTGCGTTTTTTGGATTAACGGCCCCACCTATTGATACTTTTATGTTCTTTCTTTGCGCGGCTTCAACAATGACTTTGCACATATCATTGACTTCAGGACCATCAACTTCTTTGCATACAGACTTGGAGAGATCTCCTCTTCCAATAGTAATTTCATCGATAAAGCTGATCTCAGAAATGGAAAATATTTGAGAAAGATTTTCAAAGGCGGTTATAGTTTCGACATTGATATGTTTTGATAAGTCATCAAACCTTTCAAATGTTTCTTTCAGCGAACTAATATATTTTTGGAGTGAATAACTGCTTTCTACCATGGGAGCTATAATGCCGGAAATATGCTTTATAGCAGATATCCTCTTCATATCGTTTCTTGCTTCCGGACCACCTATTTTAACAAACACAGGCAAAACAGGAGAAGCAATTTGAGCCCAGTAAGCAATCTGCTCAAAACTCATTCCGGCATCTTCTGTGGAAAGTTTTATGGCGGAAGCGCCGTATTCTTCTTTTAACTCCCGTAACGATAGACTAATTTTTTGCTCTATCTTATCTGTATTATAAATATGCAGCATATTTTTTTAGCAAAGATTTTTTTGAGGGGATAACAAACTAAAACTGGATAACTTAATCCTGTATCCATCCCGTTAATCCTGTCTAATAAGAAGGATTAACATCTTTCTTAAAAATAATTTTTGAATCAATATCACTAACACTTCCACATCCGGTCATGACCATTGCCTTTTTAAACTCTTCAATCATAGTTTGAAAGATAAAAACCACTCCATCTTTTCCTTCTCCCACTGCCCCAATTGCTACCGGCCTTCCAACTAAAACAGCTTCAGCTCCTAAAGCTATAGCCTTCAAAACATCTGATCCTGTCCTGATTCCACCGTCCGCTAAAATAGTTATCTTTCCTTTTACTTCTTTTACAATAGGGGAAAGAACCTCTGCAAAGCCTGGCATAAAGTCCATAACTCTGCCACCATGATTGGAAACAACTATCGCGTCAGCACCCGATTCCACGGCAAACAACGCATCTTCGGGCGTCATAATTCCTTTTAAAATAAACGGCAGGTTAGTTTCTTTTTTTATCTCTTGCAGGTCTTTTACAGTTTTTGGTCCAACAGGCTGTTTTTTTAGTTCCATTGTTTTAAGAGATATAGCATCGATATCTATCCCAACAGCTTTTGCGCCGGCCTTTTCCGCCGCATGGATTCTCTTGATTATTTCCTGGTTAAATTCCCTTGGTTTAAAAATAGGGATTCCCCATCCCCTGTTTTTCTTTATAGCTTGAAGGCCTATCTTATATTTCTCGGGTTCCGCTCCATCTCCCACCATTCCAATAGACCCAACGATTTTGCATCCTTCAATAACCGCTTCCGAATAGTCCAGTTCATCAACCCCGCCACCCATATTAGTAAGAGTTCCGGTTATCGGCGCCGCAAGAACAGGGACAGAGAGATGCAGTCCTAATATATTGACTGATGTATCCGGGTATTTAACAGAATGAATCATTTTAGTCCTGATCTGGTATTTAGCTAAAGATGCGAGGTTTGCAGTAAAAGAGCTGCCCGTTCCTATGCCACCCATTCCAGGCATTTCACCGGCACATTCAATACCATCGCATACTTTACATACCCGACAAGCCAAAGCAAATTTTCTACGAGCGTTATTTTTTATTTTCTCAAGGTTTATTTCAATTGATGAATCAATACTTATTTTAACGGTATCCAATGCTTTTTGACTGACCTCCAAGGCTTCTTCCCTGTTACTCCCAACAACAATCACACTTCCAGCTTTTTCCATGTTATCTCTCTGGACATGCATGGTATCCCCGACGCCTTTATGCATAATAATTTCTGCAACACCTTTAATTTTTCTTGCCCTGTCGAGCCCTTCTATAGAAAGAATTTTCCCAGGTTTTGGAATTATAGCTCTTTCAATCGCACATTTTTTAAATTTAGGGGTAAAATCAAAGCTGTTTTCCCCAATTGCTAATTTTACGGCTGCTCTCAATAAATTTACACCCGTTGCAAGAGGATATGTGTAAGAGGACATGAAGCCGCCACTCAATCGTGCAGCGATTTCCCCAACTTTAGCAACGCCGCCCGGTGTTATTTTAATATCACCCTTAGCCGCCCCGGTATCTATTCCAACGGCCCTTATTGCGTCACTCATTACTTTGCAAGCAGCGTCAATATCTTTTTGAGGCAACGCTGAAGGCATAATATGCCCCGTTTCAATAAAATAAGGTGGCATTTCTATGATTCTATCCGCAACACCAGTAATGAAAATCTCATTTTCGATTACTATTGCGTCAATACTCAATTCCGGTCCTTCCATGAAATCTTCCAGAATTATTTCACCACTTATGGAAGCATCTTTAGCAGCATGAAACGCTTCAATTAGTTCTTCCCGGACAGAGATCTTTCTGACGCCGCGTGCTCCCATATTATCAGCAGGTTTGATCACAAGGGGAAGCCCCAGCTTTTCCATGGCTTCCTTGGCTTCATCAAGATTCCACACACCATAAAAATCAGGAACCGGAACACCCTTTTTTCGCAAACGTTGTCGCATTTTAATTTTGTTTGTTGCTCTTTCCGCAACTTCATATCTTATCCCGGGCAGCTTCAGGGCGTTGGCAACGGCAGCCACAGTTTTCGAAGCATCGGTACCAACAGTAAGAACACCATCAATCGGATGACGACCATGAAACTCTCGAGCCTTCATTACTGCAATATCAATATTGCGAGTGCTGACCAACATCGGAAAATCAGCCATCTTAAGCCCTTCGGAATCAGGATTGTAGTCGGTTACAATAACCTTTAATCCCGTTTCTTGAGCTTCTTTGATAGCAGGGATTTGCATTACCCCGCCGCCGATAATCATTATTGTTTTTTGTTTTTTCATATGTTTTTAGGAACCACAGATTTCACAGATGGCACAGATTTTAAAATAATTGTTGCTTTAATTAATGAACCTTTTAAAACGCAACGATTCTTCTCCAAAATTAATGAGTAAACCTATTTTATGCTTACTTGTTTTGAGGCTATTTAAAATTTGTGCTTGGTCCACCTTAGTTAAACTTTTTTCTGCTTTTATCTCAACTACTATTTCTTCAAAAATTATAAAATCCGGGACATAATATTTTTTTAGTTTCTTTCTTTTATAAAATATTTCTAACTTTGCTTGTGAGACAAAGGGAATCTTTTTCTCTTCAAATTCAATTTCCAGACATTCCTGATACACAGCTTCCAAAAGACCTGGCCCCATTGCTTTGTGAACTTCCATTGCCGCACCAATGATTTTGTGTGTTCTTTCATCTCTTCTCATCGATTTAATTAATCAGTGTAATCTGTGAAATCTGTGGTTCCTTTTTTTATAATTTTTCTATTTCATTTACAACCCTTTGCAATCCTTTTCCATCTACCATCCTTTTTCCAGCTATGCTCATCTGTTTCCTTTTCGAACTATCAAGAAAATTAATGGTTGGAACCAATTTTGCCAGGACAGCATCTCTCCACATTCCCATATTTATTGCCGCTCCCCGGTTTTCAACTCTTGAGGCTTTTTGTTGTTGATGTTCAACCTGACTGATAACCACAGCCGGTGTTCCTACCGCACAAGCCTCATAAAGAGTTATTCCTCCGGCACAAATAACAATATCCGACTTAAATAATATTTCCGCAAGATCGGGGAGATTTTTATGAATATTGCATTTATTACCGTTATTCCGGATGAAATTCATACTTTCCGGCTTAATATCCTTATCGTTAAAACCCGCTCCTAAAATGAGGTCTATTTTAAAATTTAACCCGGATTTTAAAAGAAATTTTGCAATTTCAGGTCCTATGCTTTTCGGATCAGTTCCTCCCATGGAGATAGCAACTCGTTCAATTTTCCTGGGCACCACTTTTTCAAGACTTCTAAATGCTGAATAACGATTATTTACAATAACATATTTAAGACCAAATAAGCTTCTAACCTTTGAATAATCAGAAGGATCGGTATTGGAGTCAACCAAAATATTCACATGGTCCCTGCCGGTACCCAGATCATCAAAACTTACCACCTTATTTCCATTTTTTCTAAGAGATTTTATAAAATTCGCGTCAGTATTGCTAATATCAAGAATAACAATATCCGCCTCATATTCCGGTTTGACTTCAAAAGGCATTTTTTTAGATTTAATATAAAATATTTTTTTTTCTTCAAGCAAGGTCACGGCAGGATTATAATCGGAAACAGCAAAAGTAACTTTATAACCACGGCTATTCATTTCCTCGGCAACTTGGAGTTGTCTTATGAAATGCCCCATCCCTATTTTTTTAGAAGCATGGCAAAACAGTAGTGTCTTCATTTCATCTAAGAAAATTGCGGTAAACCGCTTGAAAAATTGTTAGTGACTGATTTGCTTAATCAGAAACAATCACATTCTTGATCATCTGTCGGTGAGAATATCTCCTTTTTAATTGATAACATTATAATATCGCATTATCATACAACAAAAAAGACGCAGATTTTGCACGAATTTACCGATAATTGTTTGTATGCATATAGTTTGTGTTATAAGTTTGCCGCAAAGATTTTTTTTTCACTATAAAGGGTGTTATTGTTAGATATGAATGAGGATAAAGCAGTATTAGTTACTGGAGGAGCTGGATTTATTGGAGCGCATGTGGCTGCCCGACTATTGAAAAATGGTTATTGTGTAACCATACTTGATGATTTGAGCGGCGGTTTTGAAGATAACCTTCCTGAAGGAGCTGACTTTATCAAAGGGAGTGTGACTGATAAGCGCTTTGTTGAAAGTCTTTTTAATGACCACAATTTTGAATATGTATTTCATCTGGCTGCTTACGCTGCCGAAGGATTGTCCCATTTTATTAGAAATTTTAATTATAATAACAATGTAATAGGGAGCATAAATATTATTAATTCATGCGTAAGGCAAGAAGTGAAATGTTTGGTTTTTACCAGCTCCATAGCAGTATATGGTCCGGCCCAGACTCCCATGACTGAATCAAGCATTCCTCAGCCTGAAGATCCTTACGGAATTGCCAAATATGCGATAGAAATGGACATGGCTGCTGCTCATAGAATGTTTGGCCTTAACTATGTCATATTTCGTCCACATAATGTTTATGGAGAGCTTCAAAATATCGGAGACAGGTACCGCAACGTTATAGGTATTTTTATAAATCAAATTTTGAATGGACAGCCAATGACAATATTTGGAGATGGTCTTCAAACCAGGGCCTTTAGCCATATTGATGATGTTGCTCCTGTGATTGCGAACTCTATAAAAAATCCTGATGCTTATGGAGAAATTTTTAATGTTGGAGCAGACAAACCATATGCTGTTTTAGAAGTAGCCGAGGAAGTAGCTCGCGCTTTTCAAATAGAACCAAAAATAAAATACCTCGAACCACGCAAGGAAGTTGTTCATGCTTTTAGTTCTCATAAAAAAGTAAGAGATTTTTTTGGATGCGAATCTACAGTAGATTTAAACCGGGGAATATCAAAAATGGTCAATTGGGCAAAACAACTTGGGCAGCCGCATCAAGGGGAAAAATTTGGAAATATTGAACTGCAAAAAAATCTCCCTCCTGCGTGGAAATGAAATAACATTCTCTCAAAGTATTGATATCCTTTTAAAATAAATAGCATAGGGATTTCCATTTTTAATTCAAAAGAATCAAATAGATAAAAAAAAATACCCTTTAAATAGAACGCTGAGCGTTAAGTCCAATCAAGTTAAACTATTTCAGGATAAAATCCGTTAACTATGTGAGCTATTATGTCAAATAACCGTCAATTCGAGAATAGATTCCCGTTAGATTGTGAATAACAATTAAAGAATGCCCAAAAACATTCCTAAGAACTAAATAATGGATACATTCACTGCAAGCCTTTTGTTAGTTCCAATATTAATCATGGGATACTTCCTCCAGAGACCCTATTTTCGCTTTCCTATAGATGAAGATTTTGGATTTTATACGTATCTTCCTTACTTTTATAAAAGAGGGGTAAGAATTATTAGAGATTATTGGATATTCTTTCCATTCACCATAGTATCTTTTTATTCTTTTATTTATAGATGTTTTGGGAATAATCCAGAGAACTTAAGAAGGGTTTTGTTTGTCTATAATATTTTCAATACTATAGCTATTTTTTTCGCTTCTAAATACCTCTTTAATACTGAGACGGCATTGTTAGCTGCTTTAATATATATTTTTTATTCCAGTTCACCAAGGATTGGAACATATTCAGGTAACACGGAAACACTATATATTTTACCTGTCACACTGGCAATATATATGTTTTCATTTGGGATAATGGAGGAAAAACCAATTTATTTTGTTTTATCCGGCTGGTTTTTTTCCGCTGCTTTTCTGCTTAAGATTGTTAATATCGTTCCATTTGTTATTTTTACTTTCTTTTTAGTTTTCCTGGGGCAATGGGAGAGCGCTTTCAATATTATTGGTAATTTTATTATAGTTTTAGTTCTTTATGCAGCGAACATTACAATCAAGCACTGGGGGCAAAATCGATTATGTTGGTCTCAATGTTGCGCGAGGATAAAAACAGCACTTGGCTATATAGAGAAAGATTTAAAAAGGTTGATGCAAAGAATTTTAATTGATTTGAAGCCAATTTTTAGAGAAACAAGCCTTGTATGGTTCTTGTCCTTTCTTTTTATAATTAGTTTTTTTATTAATGAAGGGACGCTTTCAGAAGTTATTGTTTTATTATGGACCGTTTCCACTATCCTGGTACTGTTTTGGCAGCGCGCCTTTTG
>DASCNB010000195.1:0-10936 GCA_036011265.1 Nitrospinota bacterium
ACTATATGTTTGGCGGACCGCATGTAATATTTATTGATAAAGGTTTCTATTGGGTGGTTGATTAATGTCCCGAGCAAAATAAAATAGAAGGCAAGCTGGTACATGATTTGAGCGGCAATAACAACAAATATAACCAGAAGTGTCGCGTATTGTGTGCTTGAGAAAATCCGGAGCAGCATGTCCGAGATAAGATAAAGAAATAGCAGGTTCGATGTTATAAAGAGCCTGATCGCCCTGGGTGTGAAAACTAATTTCTTCTTGTGTTTTGGCCGGTCCCTTTTATAAAAAAGGTAAGCGGTAGTTCCTATCCATAATATTATGAGCAGTATTTCCGCGTTATCCAGGTTTAAATAAAGGCACCACAAACCGGTAAAAACAAGTGCTGCAGTAAAATATATTTCTTTAAGGTCCGGAAGATGTTTTTTATTTCGAGAAATCCAGGATATATAATCATTAATCTGATATTTCTCCAATTGAGCCATGTGGAGAAAATGCGTGTTGCGCGCTTGTAGCTTGATGGCCCATACAACTACTCCAATTGTAAGTGTTAAAAGGAATGTATTCATATTTCAAAAAATAATAGACTAAAAAGGTCTCCCTTTCAATTCCTATTGTTGTTTTCTTTTAAGGTGGATTTGTAATATAATGCTCTTACTCCTGCAAAGCAGAAAATGAAAAAACCTGATGAAAACTTTTAGCGACAACTTGAAAAGATTATCTATTTCTTTAGAAAGAAAGGGAGTAGATACCCTTCAGATAAATGCCGGAAAGTTATGTAACCAATCCTGCGTGCACTGTCATGTTGAAGCTGGCCCTGATCGTCACGAAATAATGACACTTGATACTATGGATCGAGTGATTAGTTTTGTAAGAGAATCAAACATTAAAACTGTTGATATTACCGGCGGCGCGCCCGAACTCAACCCCCATTTCGAGCATCTCGTTTCTTCATTAAAACATATTAAATGCCATGTTATGGTTCGAAGTAATTTAACTGTAATTGTGGAGAATGACAAAAAATGTCTTCCTCAATTTTATAAAGACAATGAAGTGGAACTCATTTGTTCGCTTCCCTGTTATTTAGAAGAGAATGTTGACAAGATTAGAGGTCACGGGGCCTACAGAAAGAGTGTCGAGGCGTTAAAAATGTTAAATGGCATCGGCTATGGGAAAAATGACGCTAATCTGATGCTGCATTTGGTTTTTAATCCGACCGGTACAAGTTTGCCGCCCATGCAAAAAAAACTCGAACAGCAATATAAGCATGAACTTTTCAACCGTTTTGGGATAGTATTTAACAATTTATATGTTCTTGCCAATATTCCCATTAACCGTTATGAAAGATATTTAAAGAAAATTGGGAAATATGAACATTATTTGGAATTACTGAAAGGAAATTTTAACACTGAAGTTGTAGAGCACCTTATGTGTAGGACCCAGGTAAGTGTCGGCTGGGATGGAAAGCTTTATGATTGTGATTTTAACCAGATGCTTGACCTGTATCTAAAAAACGGGAAGCCATATATAATTGGAGAAGTAGCGTTGCAAGAGCTTATTGGTACTGATATTCAGGTTGGAGACCATTGTTATGGTTGTACGGCTGGCAGTGGAAGTAGTTGTGGAGGAAGCTTAACTCAATGATTTTTGGACCTTTAATCCAGTAGCTTTTGCTCAGGCCTGTTTATATCAAAACTCTTAATGTCCCATTCTTTGCATTCAGGACAACGTCCCACCCACTTACTGGCCCGGTAGCCGCATTTTCCGCAGGTAAACTTTAGAGCGGAGGCCAGTTCTTTTTGAAATGCTTTCTGGTATTCGATAGAGGCTGACTGAAAATCGTCTTTTCTTTCGTAAATTTTTCCTATAAGCAAATTGAGAGCGATAGAATCCGTATTAAAAGCATATGCTTTTTGGAATTCGGACATGGCATCATCAAACATTTCAAATCTAATATAAGTTTCACCTAATAAAAAATGTAGGAGGTGGGCTTTTGGATTTTTACTAATAGCATCCTGATATAATTCAATTACTTTTTCAGGACGGTCACGATCAATATGGAATTTATCAATCCGCTTTAGAAAAAGCGGGTCACCAGTATCCCTATAGCCTTGTTCCCAGGCTTTCAGCGCCTTTTTTTCTTTTCCTGATTTTAAATAAGCTTCCCCCAGTAATATATGAGGCGCTGTAAAATTTGCGTCTTCCTTTATCGAATTCTTGGTATTTTGAATTGCAGCTTGAAAGGAGTCATTGTCGAAAGAGCTCAGAGCGCTTTCATAATAATAAATACCGGCTTTTCTTTTTTCTTCTTTGCGCTTATCCGGGTCTTTAATTTTTGCAATAATCTGTTTTTGAACATTAATAGCTTCATTCCAGTTGTCACTTTTCAAATGCACGTCTCTCAAGTTAAATAAACTATCCAGATTTTTGTTTTCTACTAAAGCCAGTTCCTTGACTGTTTCCTTTTGAAGGGGCAGGTTGTTTGTCGATTGGTAATCTTTTTCCAGGTTCTTCAGAACGAACTTGTCCGAAGGAGCGATAGATTTAGCTTTTTGGTGAAAACTAATCGCTTTTTCAAAATCGTTTTGGGACCGGAAAGCATTTCCCAGTAATGCCAGCGGCATGGTTTTTTTAGAGTCCTCCCCCGCGGCCTTTTTTAATAAAGGGATGGCTTTTTTTTGCTGCCCGGAAATATAATATTCCAGTCCCTTTATATAGTCTTTGCTCAATTTATCTTTTTTACGGTATTTTCTCCAGAGACCGATTCTGAACCTGGAATTGGCAATAAAACTTAATATTGAGGCTATTGCAAGTCCACAAACGAAAATTATTAATGCCAGAATGCTGACCGGCAGCTTGTATTCCAAGGAACTTGTTAAATTAATAGGGACTATAGCCTGATTCAGGAGGGTGAAATAAACAGAAGCTACTAAAAGAGCGGCAAAGAAAAGGATCTGTAGAAAAGACATCGGGGTATGTTTTAAGGGTTTTCTTCCATTTTACTTTTGCATGCAACGCAAAATTTGGCAAAAGGGACTATCTTCAGACGTTTAACAGGAATACGGTCTCCGCATTCTTCACATACTCCATAGCGTCCATCCGCCAGCTTTTGAATGGCATCTTCCACTCTACCTAATTGAGATCTTTCCTGCTCGCTCAAATTTAACATTACCTGGCGGTTATAAGTGCGGGTAGCCTCGTCACTAATATCAGGAACACCGCCATTAACTTCTTCCTTACTGTCGTTAAGGTGTCTTTCCAGACCCGAGGACAACTTATCCTTCATGCCGGTCAATATACTTTTAAATTGCTCTTTTGTTTTTGTGTCCATAATAATATTATATACAATTAATTATTCAAAGCAAACTTTGCTACAGGCGCGTCTCCCCACAATCGCTCAATGTCGTAAAAACTTCTTACCTCTTCGTGAAATATGTGAACAACGACATCCAAACAATCCAAAAGTACCCATTTCCCGGTTTGATAGCCCTCAATATTTATACCTTTAGTACCTTCAGCCTTTAAACATTCAATGATTTCATCTGCTATGCTCTGGACTTGCCTGGTTGAGTTACCGCTGCAAATTAAAAAATAATCTGTAAATGACGTCCTTTTTTTTAAATCTAATATTACAACATTATTTCCTTGCTTATTGATGACCGCTTTATAACAAATTTTTGTTTTTTCTTCTATGGATAATCCCATCGATATTTATCTTAAAGGTAAAGCATTTTATTTTCAATATAAATATCTACATTTTTTGGCACTAGTTTTTTAATGGAGTCACCGCGTTTGATTTTCTCTCGAATTTCCGTGGAAGATATATTAACCGGGGTTGTTTCGAGTGGCACAATGAAAAAAGGCGAAGAATCCGCCTTGATGCACTTTAAGCCGCTTTCAGGTTCTACCGCTCCGCAATGAAACTGAAAATCTCTGAATTTTTCAGAGAGATTTTTTGCAACAGTTTCTGATTGATCAGAAACAGGCTCATCACGGGTGACAACAATGAAATTACAGCTTTTCAATAAGCGGTCCGCCTCTTTCCATGTGTCAATTTCCAAAAAAGCATCCAGTCCTATTATAAAAAAAAAAGAATCATCTTTTTTCCTAAGGGCTGAAACGGTATCTACCGAATAGGAAATGCCTTTCCGGTCTATCTCCAAAGGCGAAAGTTCGAAATTGGGATAATCTTCAATCGCCAGTTTGATCAGATTTTTTCGATGGTGCGCGGAAATAATTTCACCATCGGGCTTATGCGGCGGGGAGTATGCCGGGATAAAAAGGACTTTATCCAGATTTAATTTCCTGGCCGCTTCAGATGTAGGATAAATATGTCCAAAATGGATAGGATTAAATGTTCCTCCTAATATGCCAACTCTCATAATGATTTATTTTAAGCTCATCTAACCGCAAAGAGCGCTGAGATTTATAATTCAGGTATCATGGGTCATATCTTTTATTCCTGATCGCCGACCCCTGAACCCTGACACCTGAATTATTTCTTTATTTGTCCGTCACCAAATATTATATATTTAGTAGAAGTCAACTCCTCTAATCCCATGGGACCGCGGCAATGGAGTTTCTGTGTACTGATCCCCATCTCCGCTCCGAGGCCAAACTCATTTCCATCAGTAAACCTGGTTGAGGCATTGACATACACGGCCGAAGCATCCACTTCGCGAAGGAATTTCCATGACCTGTTATAATCGGTTGTAACAATCGCTTCAGAAAGCATGGAACCGTAAAGGGTAATATGATCGATAGCTGCGTCAAGACTTTCAACAACTTTAATTGAAAGGATCAGATCCAGGTATTCCGTGTCCCAGTCATCAGTTGAAGCTTCTTTAATATCACCTGCGATCTTTTTAGTTTTAGCGCATCCTCGAATTTCGACCCCTGCTTTAATGAAACGGCTGATCATGGAAGGCAGAAATTTTTCCGCCACATCTTTATGCACTAAAAGAGTTTCCATAGCGTTGCAAACTGAAGGGCGTTGAGTTTTAGCGTTAAAAGCTATTTCTTCACCCATCTTCAAATCAGCTTTACTATCGATATAAACATGACACAAACCTTTATCATGTTTAATAACAGGGATGGATGAGTTTTCTACCACCGTTCGAATCAACGCGTGTCCTCCCCTGGGAATAATTAAATCAATATACTCGTCCATTTTTAATAATTCATGTACAGCGCTCCTGTCAGTGATATCAACAAGTTGAAGAGCTTTTTCCGGGAGGCCTGATTCCTTCGCCGTTTTAGTCAGTACTTTAGCAAGGGCTATGTTTGAGTGGATTGACTCCGAACCTCCGCGCAAAACCACAGCGTTGCCGGATTTCAAACAGAGCGAAGCGGCATCGACTGTCACATTAGGTCTCGATTCGTAAATAATTCCTATTACTCCAATAGGTGTTCTTATTTTTCCTACCTGGAGACCGTTCGGAAGCCGCCACATTTTTACAATTTCACTTACAGGGTCGGTTAGTAGCACCACCTCACGGAGGCTGTCCGCCATTTTTTCGATACGTTCTTTGTTAAGCATGAGGCGTTCCTGCATGGCGCTGGTCAACCCCTTTTGTTTCGCAAATTCCAGGTCTTTGGAATTCGCTTTGACGAGTTCATCAGTATTTGCTATTAAGTCATCTGCCATTTTCAAGAGGGCGTCATTCTTGATTTTTGTGTTAATTCCCCCCATTTTTCTGGAAGCGGCTTTAGCGTCTTGCGCGATCTGTTTTATTTTTTCCTCTATCATAACTTCTTATATCCTCCACATTTTTCACGAGCAGAAAAAAAAATATAATAAAACAAAAGAGTAAAGATAGCAATAATTGTAAAACATTAAAATCAACAACACTGAGGAAATTAAAAAGGTCTTGCCATCTTTATCAAAGGAGCGGCATGTCAATCCACTATTATTGTCCGATTGGCAGGGTGAGTATAGGGCTTTGGCTTTTAATTTTTCCTGCCTGCAATGCGAACAATTGCGATAATAGTGAAAAAGTAGATTTTGAAGTCAAATCGGAATCGTTAATATAAAACCAGCTTCCACGGTACTCGACTGCCACAGAGGCCTGCTCCGGGGATGTCGGCAGGGAATGTATCGTTAGAATTTCGCCGGTAACCTGGTTCCAGTGAAAAGGTTCCCCAGAGGGATGTTGCGTAATAGTAATTTTATCCTGGTCCCGGGCCGGCGCTTCAACCGATTGAGAAAGATAAAACATAATTCCCAATAGTGAACGGGGTTCAATTATTATCTGATCTAAAGCTTTTGAAAGCGGGTCAGTGGTGAGGACATAACTTGTTTTACCGGGAGCTATTTTCAGGAAATTTGTCAGTTCCCGAACTTCCTTCCAGTCCAGTGCTTCCTGATCCAGGCGCAATACCACACGGGAAGAGCCTTCTCTCTCCTCATAAGCAATATCCAACGCGTCTCGCGACTGCAATGAGCGAAGTAAATTTGCTACATGCGCGAAATCTTTGTAGATGGGAACACCTGCCGGTGTAGGTCCTGACGCGCTGGGCGCATTTTTAATTCCATTAATGCGTTGCAAGCATAAATGGAGAATGCGTTTGACACTCCATCCGGAATGGTAAAGCAGCAATATGGTGTCCAATTGCACCGGTGTCAGCAAGTGTTGAATAAACTTTTCTCCCTGTAAGGGAGTGTAAGTAACAGTGGGTTTTTCCGTAAGAGCGGCGCCTCCTCCAAGCCCCAGGATCTTGCCCGCCTTTTCCGGAATGGTCACATTGGCTTCGGCAGAAGTGCTGAAAGTAAGCTGGGATGACACACTGGTGACTTCCATAAAGAAGGGAGTATCCCGGTACTTAAGGCGCACCAGATTGAGAAGCAACTGCTCATCATTGGACCGCTGAATCGCGCTGTTGTAATTAATTCTTTCGCCTTTTATCGCGGAAGGGCCGAGGGTACCGCAACCGACCGCCAAAAAGGGCAAAACATAGAGGGACACTCTACAGAAAAAGACTTTCAGGGAATATTTCATATCTCTATAAACAAGCTTTTATATAGTAATAGAATAAATCGGCTAAAAATTCCAAAATCATAATATAACCAGGTTATCTCTGTGAATTACCTCATCATAAACTTTAAAACCAAGAATTTCTTCAATTTTGGAAGTATGTTTTCCAATTATTTTTTTTAGGTCCCTGGAATTATAATTTACCAGACCCCGGCAGAATTCTTTTTTTTTGCTGTCCACACAATGGACCGCTTCTCCGCTGTCGAAATTTCCAGTAACCCCGGAGATTCCGGAAGGGAGTAATGATTTTCCCATTTTTATAATGGCTTTTTTCGCTCCGTTGTCGAGAACAAGTGTTCCTTTTACTTTAAGAGTATGGGCGATCCAGTGTTTTCTCCGGTTCAACTTGTCCTCGGAGGGTAAAAAAAGTGTCCCGATATTGTCCCCTTTAAAAACTTTGGTTATTATATTATTTATAGTCCCATTAACGATAATAGTTGAAATACCGCTGTCAGAAGCAATCTTCGCGGCCTTTAGCTTTGTACTCATTCCACCCACGCTTCCAGGGGAACTGCTTTCTCCCGCTATTTTTTGAAGAGCAGGTGTGATTTTATCTACAAGCGGAATAAGAGTCGCTTTTTCATCTTTAGCAGGATCTCCGGAAAATAACCCGTCTACATGAGAAAGAATCACCAAAAGATCGGCGTCCACAAGATGAGCTGTCAGAGCGGAAAGAGTGTCATTATCACCAAACTTTATTTCATGTACCGACACCATATCGTTTTCATTAATTACCGGAATGACATGAAAAGATAAAAGAGTCATCAGGGCATTTCGGGCGTTAAGGTACCTGCGGCGGTTACTGAGATCATCATGTGTCAGGAGCACCTGCGCGGTTTTTTGTTTTTCTTTTTTAAAATGCTTTTCATAAAAACCGATCAAGTGGCTTTGTCCCACGGCTGCCGCCGCCTGTTTTGAAGGAATATCGGTCAATGCTTTTTTAATCCCCAACTCGGTCTTTCCCGCGGCAATCGACCCGGAAGAGACAATTAAAACTTCACACCCTTTCTTTACCAGCAATGATGTTTGAAGGACTATTTTTTTTATAACGGCTTCATCTATTTTGTCTGTGTTGTTGGTCAGGACTCCGCTCCCGATTTTAATCACAATACGTTTTACGTTCTTAACTACGTTTTTTCTAATTTTCAAAGGTGACATAATAAAAAAGCCTTTTTATGAATATTTGATATAGGCATTATGTTACGAATTGCAAATCCATAACAAGTAAAAATTTGGAAAACGGATTGTAAAAGAGGGAGGAGATATTGTCAATATATTAAGGGCTGATGCTCAAATCGGATTCATAATCCAAATACCCTTCGGCAGGCTCAGGGTGACAAACATAAATGTCATGGTGACAAATATCAGAGTCATGGTGATAAATATCAGTGTCATGCTGAAAAATATCAATGTCATGCTGAGCCTGCCGAAGCATCTTTTTCTCTTAATTTATTTGGGCAACAGCCTGTATATTAGCCACCAAGGCACAAAGTTCAGGGGAAACGAAGAGTTCGAATGATTTTACGGTTGGCGGCAGGGAAAGCATGGTTCTTCAATTCTTCCCGCGAAATCCATCGGGACTCTCCCTTTCCTGGTCCCGGAGAAAATCTCTTTCGAGCTGAACATATAAAAGGATGGAGAAGGACCTTAAAGCGGGTATAGTTGTGGCAAATTGATTTTCCATTGCTGATAATCCTGACTTTCTCTCCTAATTCCTCCTTTAATTCCCTGTGCAGGGCTTTTTCAGGACTCTCGCCCGGCTCCACTTTTCCCCCGGGGAACTCCCACAAACCGGCAAATAATCCTTGAGGAGGACGTTTCTGTATGTAAACCATATCGTTATTAAATATAATTCCGAGAACCACTTCAATCTCTTCTACTTTTTTAGGCTTTTGAATAGCGGGATAACGGGCCTGCATCCCTTTTGAATATGCTTTGCAACAAGAACGGATAGGGCAGCTTGGACAGCGGAGATTTTTAGCAATACAAATTAAGGCCCCGATCTCCATCATTGCCTGATTAAATTCCGATGGAGGGGCGCTTCCCAATAAATTCACGGCAAGTTCCCAAAATGTTTTATCATTTGATGACGAGGGGGAAAGACAAAACAGACGGGTCAATACACGCTTTACATTCGCGTCGATTGCGGGAACAGGTTCATTAAAAGCGATACTGGCAATTGCCCCTGCCGTATATGTACCGATACCCGGTAAATGAAGCAAATCTTCATAATAACCGGGAATTTTACCATTATAATTTTTTACTATTTCCTTTGCTGTCAGGTGGAGGTTCCTTGCCCGACTGTAATATCCCAATCCTTCCCATAGCATTAGCACATCATCAAGAGAAGCCATGGCAAGTTTTTTAATAGTATTGAATTTCTTCATCCAGGCTTTGTAATAAGGTATTACCGTATCCACCTGCGTCTGCTGGAGCATTATTTCTGAAATTAGAATTTTGTAAGGGTCTTTGGTTTTCCGCCAGGGGAGGTCTCTCTTTTGAGCTTGATACCACTTTAATAAAGATTTCCTGAACCGACTACTCTGAAAGGATTTATATTTTGCTTTTTTTCTCATGACGATTTTTTCCTATTTACCCAGTCCAGATTACCACAGATTTTTTAAGATAAAACTGCATTTGACATGATCTAAGCTCAGCTTTGCAGGATTTACCCCGTGGAATAGAAATGTTTCACGAGTTAACTTTATAAAAATAGAAAAAAGATTCCACAGGGTGAACTGGATTGACTGGATTTTTATCGGGAAAAGGTTGATTCCCGAATTCCCCACACTGTCGTTCCCTATCACACCGAAAGTGCGTATACCCGTTTGGTGAAGTTAAAAAGAATTTGACATGTACCCATAATAAGGGTACATTGAATTAATGGAATATGAGATTTTGGTCAACAGGAAGGTCTTAAAGAATTTAAGAAAACTTCCTTCCTGGGTTCAGAAGAAATTTGTGTTATTAGTTACTGATTTAAAAGATATTGGTCCTGAACAGCCGGGTTGGCAAAATTATAGCAAATTGAGTGACACAAAATATCATTGCCATTTAGGAACTTCCTGGGTGGCATGCTGGAAACATCAAAAAAGAACAATTTCTGTGGAGGTTTATTATGTTGGCAGTCGTGAAAAAGCACCATACTAAAAAGAAACTTTTTGAAATTAAAGGTCAAGTTCCATCTGATGTAATTAAATTTCTTAGAAAAAAATATGGCACGAATATGGAGGTGCTTAAAGAAGAAAAAGAATTTGAGAATATATTTAACACGAAATGGTATAAAGATGTTAAAAGTTCTCTAACTCCTGGAGAAACAATAAAAATCTATAGAGAAAATTTTAGACTAACTCAAACTGAACTGGGGAAAAATCTTGGAAGATTTACCAGACAAAAAATATCTGATATGGAAACCGGTAAAAGAGGTATTAGTAAAGAGGTTGCCAAAAAATTAAGTGCCATCTTTAATGTTCCAATTGATAGATTTATTTAGTCTGCCCCGATCGGGAAAAGGTTGATTCCCCTCTTGAGAACTTGTCCTGAGCTTGCCGAAGGAGGGGTGGCTCCGATGGAGACGGGGTGTGTTGCCTTAGAGGTTTTTTTATTTTAGTATTTGGGTTATTGAGATTTATTATTTTATTAAATCCAACACTCCCCTTTCCTTTCTACCTTAGTGCCTTTGTGGCAAAAATCAATTGATTCAATGGTCATGGGGTATATAATCACTTATTGTATAATATTGTTAGCCATGAGCGGATTTGACCCCATTTCTTTTTTTGAGTGAAATAATGTTACAATGTAAACGGGGGAAATAACTATGACAGCTTATTTACGTAATCTTCCGATTGAAGATAGGATAAGACTGGTTGAAGATATCTGGGACAGTATTGCTACTGATCAAGCGG
>DASCNB010000196.1:0-4769 GCA_036011265.1 Nitrospinota bacterium
CTTGCCATTATGTTATTCCAAATTTATCGCTCTGCATTGGAAAAGCAGCAGTCAGCTATCAGCCCTTCGGCTTCGCTCAGGACAAGCGGTCAGGGTTCAGCTTAATAATCTACTCTTTTTAAGCATGAATCCCAAAAACAGGACACAAATCACGAAGAAGTAAAAAAAAGGAATGGAAACCCGCTTACCATATTGAGTTTACGTGTGGATAAGCCAATATTTTTTTGTCGGCAGTGAGTAGAGTATAGTTTTTTAATCTTGCCGTTGCTACAATTATGCGATCAACAGGATCATCATGAAAAGTATCCGGCAAAGAGTATGCTTCTTCAATTATACCAAGATCTATATTCTCTACTTGCCATTTATTAAGGTCTATACATTGCCTGAACCATGTTTTCCAGTGCTGGTTTATTTTAATGCGATTTCGTTCAACGGCACAGGCTATTTCCGCGGAACTTACAGGAGAAACAAAAACTTCAGAATCCTCTTCCTGTAACAGCTCAACCACAGATTTTGAAAGAGAATCAGGATCTGAAATAGCCCAGATAATGCAGCAGGTGTCGAGAAGGAGTTTCATTTTTTTAACATATCCCAATTCTCTAAAGGAATCATTGGCTCCGTTAAGTCACCATTGATCTGCACCGTTCCTCTGCAGCAGCCAAGCCGCGTGTGATTTTTCTTTTCCCTGGCGTTAATAGGCATGAGGTGAGCAATCGGAATATTACGCTTACAGATTTGAACTTCTTCTCCTTTCTCAACAAGAGAGAGAAATTTGCTCAAATTATTTTTTAATTCTGCAATGTTTGCCACTTTCATGTCTATAATATAGGCCATCTAAATAGCCATGTCAATACCGAAATTAATTGTCTTCCAAATTTGCTAAAAAAGCAGCGGTCAGGCTTTCCATTATGTGATTATCGGCAAAGCTGAGCTTAGCTCTGCCATCCAAGGCCTCAACCCTTCGGGCGGCTTTCCTTTGGAAACCGTCCAATTAGCTCCGCAGATTCGCCAAAAGGAGGCTTCCTGCGAAGACTTGAATTCAAATTAACAGTTAACATTTAAAAACATCTCCCTAATTACACACCCCGTCCCAATGGGACACCCCTCTTCTTAGAGGGGAATTCTTTCCCTAAATTCCCCCTTTGAAAAACTTGACCTGAGCCCTTTGCTTGTCATTCTGAGCACCAGCGAAGAATCTAAAGATTTAAAATAGTTATGAGACCCTTCGATAGGCAATGTCATGCTGAGCCTGCCGAAGTATCAGAGTGACAAAAAGGAGCGTTTCGCAACTGCCACTTTTTCTACTTCTATTCTTTTGGTTTTCTGTTATCATGTTTTTTTCTTAAAAGGAGAACAAGGATTTAATATGACAGAAACTGCTTCCTCCAACTTTATCCGACAGATTATCGCGGAAGACCTGGAAATAAATAAAAATGAAAATCGAGTCCATACCCGCTTTCCACCGGAACCAAACGGTTGCCTGCATATTGGACACGCAAAATCCATCTGCCTGAATTTCGGAGTCGCTCTGGAACACAAAGGAGGTCTTTGTAATTTGCGTTTTGACGACACAAATCCGAGCAAGGAAGAGGTTGAATACGTGGAGTCGATAAAATCAGACGTTAAATGGCTAGGATTTGATTGGGATGATCGACTTCATTTTGCTTCAGATTATTTTGAACAGTTATATGAGTATGCAGTTCAGTTAATAAAATCAGGAAAAGCATACGTGTGCAGCCTGAACGCGGATGAAATAAGAGAATATCGCGGAACTTTAACAAAGCCGGGTAAGGATAGTCCACATCGTAACCGCTCTATTGAAGAAAACGTCGGCTTGTTTGAGAATATGCGGGCGGGAAAATTTGAGGATGGCACACATGTTTTACGGGCCAAAATTGATATGGCTTCCCCTAATTTGAATATGAGAGACCCCGCAATCTACCGCATTCGACACGCAAACCATCACAGGACAGGTGACAGGTGGTGCATTTATCCGACATATGATTTTGCCCATGGCCTGTCGGATTCCATTGAAAGGATTACCCATTCCCTTTGTACACTGGAATTTGAGGACCACCGGCCTTTGTATGATTGGATATTGAACGAATTGAAGGTCTACCATCCACAACAGATTGAGTTCGCGCGCCTTAACCTGAGCCATACTGTGACGAGTAAAAGAAAACTTCTGGAATTGGTGAAAGAGGGACATGTTACAGGATGGGATGATCCACGGATACCGACAATTGCCGGTTTGCGAAGACGCGGCTATACACCGGAATCCATCCGCAACTTTTGTGAACGTATCGGAGTTGCCAAGGCCGATAGTACGGTAGACATAGCTCTGCTTGAGCATTGTCTGAGGGAAGATTTAAATAAAAAAGCGCCCCGCGCGATGGCTGTGCTGAATCCGCTGAAAGTGGTTATTGAGAACTATCCTGAAAATAAAGTTGAAGAGTTGGATGCAGAGAATAATCCTGAAGATCCCGGGATGGGAAAACGAAAAATTCCTTTCTCCCGTGTGTTGTATATTGAACAGGATGATTTTCGTGTAGACCCCCCGAAAAAGTTCTTTCGCCTGGCTCCGGGACGTGAAGTACGCTTGAAACACGCTTATTATATTAAGTGTGTGGAAATGATACAGGATGAAAATACCGGAGAAGTGAAAGAACTACGCTGTACTTATGATCCCGAAACAAAGGGTGGATGGTCTGAAGACGGTCGTAAGGTCAGGGGCACATTGCACTGGGTTTCGGCAGACCACTCAATTGAAGCAGAAATCCGCCTGTACGATCATCTCTTCGCAAAGGCAAATCCCGAAGGGGAAAAAGATGGCGCTGATTTTAAATCCTGTTTGAATCCGAATTCATTAGAGACTTTGCCTTCCTGCCATGTTGAACCGAGCCTCAAAGACGCAAAACCGGGAAGCAACTACCAGTTTCTGAGGCAGGGCTATTTTTGCGTGGATTCTAATGAAAAAAAACTAATATTCAACAGAACGGTTTCGCTGCGAGATACCTGGGCAAAGATTGCGAAGAAATAGAAGAATCATTTGACAGGATATGAATCCACTTAATCAAAAGCTCTATCCTGAGCAATCTCGAAGTAATCGAGAAGCTAATTCAAGTCTCCGCAGGTATTCTTCTGTGAGCGAATCTGCGAAGCTACTTTTTTTTCAGCCTCACGATTTCCTCAAGATGTTTAAACTATAATGTTCATCTTCCTAAGCTTTTTTTGCTATAGTTAGCTATGAAAGGACAATACAAAAATATGTTAAACATTTTAAGACTTATTTCAATTATCCTAATTGCCGTGATAGGAATTGCATCTGTAAATATAATTCCTGCCTCGGCGACTCATGAAAATGACCACAGGTTTACAGTCTATGGTCGCGTTCTTGATGATCAGGGCTCAGCCTCTTCTAAAACAATGGTTGTAGTTAAAGACAATAAGGACAAAGTTTTAGGATCAGCAAAGACCGATTCTAACGGATCATACAAAATACTCCTTCATATACATAACGAGGATTTTGGTAGAGAGGTTCTCATAGTTGCCAATAAGATAGAAAAAAAATTTAAAATAACCTTTGATACTTCCAACAAGAGCACTGAAAGAATGGCAACAGTCAATTTTGGAGTTTCAGAGGAGACAGGTAAAGGTCCAAACCAGACAGTCATCATAGGCGCAATAACCTTTGTTGTTCTGGCCATCGGCGCCTATTTTGTTTATTCCGGAAGAAAAAAGAAAGAGCAACAACAGAACAAGACCGTGAAAAAGCAAAAACCAAAAAAAGGAAAAACCAAAAAGAAGAAACGATAATCGGAAATTATCAACTAGTTAACCTTAATGCTGGAAAAAACGAGATTCATTTGTCGCAGAGATTGTGCTAAATAAAGAGAAGTGCTCCATCAGAATGAAATGAGGGAGGTTTTAGCTTGTCATACCTTCACTTCGTTCAGGTCAGGTCTGAGTCCTTCGCTTGTCATTCTGAGCCCGTCGTCTGTCATTATGAGCGAAGCGAAGAATCCACTCTGTTCAGCTCAGGATAAACTCCGCGAAGAATCTCCTGGTCGTTGTTTTAGTCGTTTCTCAGTTGCTTGATACAAGGGAATTAGTCTTTTTCATTCGTATTTTTTTGCAACTGGAAATTTATCTCGTTGCTTTTTTCAACGCTTTGATAAAAGCATTATTTTCTTCAGGCCGTCCAACAGTAACTCTCAAACAATTCTTTAAGGGTCCCTCGCTATTTAAATTCCGTATAAGGACACCTTCTTCAGTCAGGTTCCTGTGGATTGCATCAGCGTCTTTTTCTGTTTTAAACAGTATAAAATTCGCGTTAGAAGGAAACGGAGTAATGCCCCCCCCTTCTCCCTGCAATTTCTTTAGTTCTTCGAGTAGAAACTCTCTTCCTTTGATAATCTGTTTGACTTGAGATTCCACAATCTCATTGTTTTCTAAAATAACTTTAGCCGCTGCCTGTGACAGGCTGTTTGAATTATAAGGCAGGCGTACTTTATGAAGAACGTTTATTATTTCATCCGACGCCAATAAATACCCGACGCGAAGTCCGGCCATGCCGATTTTAGAAAGCGTTTTGAGAATTATTAAATTTTTTGACTTTTTGAGTTGATCGATAAAAGTTTTTCCGCAAAAGTCGGCGTAAGCTTCATCAACCACTACAAGAGAAGAGGTCTTTTCGATAATATCCAGAATCTTGATTTCCGAGAAACAATTTCCTGTCGGGTTATTTGGAGTACTGAGAAATGTTATTT
>DASCNB010000197.1:0-7440 GCA_036011265.1 Nitrospinota bacterium
AAAAACATTTGATGAAGAAATTGGCCACAACTTAGGTAAGATTGGTTTTTTAAACCTAACATCTGCTTTTAAAAACCTTATCGTTTTATCCGGCCATACTGATTTCAAAAAGCTTTTTCCAGATTTTTTTCCAAAGTTAATTCTTGAGTTTTCAAAATGTTTTGATCCTGACCGAGGCTTAAATAATTTTGAACGTTTTTCAGAAAAAATCTTTGATAAAAATTACTTTTACACCATCCTCAATAATGAACCCTCACTGATTAACGCGCTTATAGTTTTTTTTTCAGGAAGTCAATTACTGACAGATATCCTTTTAAAGGACCCTTCTATTTTTGATTGGTTAAAAGAGCATGAAACTCTTAACAAAAGTAAAGCAAAGGATATCCTTTATAGAGAACTATGGCAACTTCTTCAAAAAGCCCGGTCTTATAATGAAAAATTAAAAATGCTTCGGTTTTTTAAAAAAAGGGAATATTGCCGGACGGGCCTTCGTGATCTCCTGGGTTACGCGGATGTTGTGGAGACAATAAAGGATATTTCCAACCTGGCAGATGTTTGCCTGCAGAACAGTTATGAGTTTTGCGAAGAGGAGCTGATTAAAAAAAATGGTATCCCTATGTACACTGATGAAAATGGCAGCCGGAGAAAAGTGGAATTCGCTGTTTTGGGAATGGGGAAGTTAGGTGGAGAAGAACTGAACTTCAGTTCGGATATCGACCTTATTTATATTTATTCTTCCGGGGAAGGAAAAACAATAAGAGTCAATGTCGATCATAAAAACTTTGTGTCGATAAGCAACCATGAGTTTTTCAGCAAATTAGCCAGAATGGTTACGGACGCTATTAATCAGATTACATCTGATGGTAATGTCTTCAGGATTGATTTGGGTCTGCGGCCGGAAGGTCAGAGCGGTGATATTGCTTCTTCTATTCAAAGCTGTGAAATTTATTATGAATCATGGGGGCAAACCTGGGAACGGCAGGCTCTTATCAAGGCAAGAGTTTCTGCCGGCAGCGAAGAATTGGGAAAACAATTTGAAAAGATCAGAAGGAAATTTGTTTACCGTAAATACCTGGATTTTCAGGCCATCGATGAAATCAGGGAAGGCAAATTAAAAATTGAAAATAAGTTGAAAAGTCTGGAAAAAAAAATGGACGTTAAATTAGGCAAAGGGGGCATCAGGGAAATTGAATTTTGCGTTCAGGTGTTTCAGCTAATCTATGGTGGCCGAAATAAATTTATTCATGAAAGAAATACTCTGAAAGCATTAAAATTAATCCATGAAAAAAAATATATAGAAGAAAAAGAGTACCTTAGCTTGACTAAAGCGTACAGATTTTTAAGAGACCTGGAAAACAAAATTCAAATCTCTTTTGGACTGCAGACCCATGTCATTCCCTTAAAAAAAGAAGATCAAAGTGTACTTGCTAATAAAATGGGAATAAAAGGAACAAATAAGAACAAATCCGAAGAAATGCTGTTAATAAAATACGACCAGCATACTAAAAAGGTCCATAAAATATTTGATGACCTCTTCAAACCAGAAAAAGATGGAAAAAGAAATCTCCATAAAACAATTTCTAAGGGAAAACTAGAAGCAGCATCTTCGCAACTTGTTGAAAAGTATCACTTTAAGAACAAAAACCTTATTTTAAAGAATCTTCATATATTGGAGCAAGGCAGGGACTTTTCTCACCCCACTGCGAGAAGCCAGTCTGTTTTTGAAAGACTTATTCCAGATATTCTTCAAATTGCGTCCCGGCAGTGTGATCCTGATGAAGCGATTAACAATCTGGAGAAATTTATCCAGTCATTAAAAAGCCGGGAAATTTTTTACGATCTGCTTAAAGAAAATACCAGTTTGCTGGAACTCCTGTTGGTTTTATTTGGAAACAGTGGTTATTTGTCCGATATTTTGATCCGTCAGCCTGATTTACTCGATTCTCTTCTTGACGTTGAAAATATCTATCGATTTAAACCAAAAGATAAAATGAATTCAGAGCTGGAAAGGTATCTGGAAGGAATAGATAAAATAGAAAATATCAAAGAAGTATTAAGAAAATTTAAAAAAGGGGAAGAATTAAGAATTGGTCTCCGTTTTTTGCTGAAAGAGGCAGATCTGGACAGCACTTTTGCGGATTTGTCATTATTGGCGGAGGTTTATTTAATACATTCGCTGCGGATTGCTCGAATTAGATTAACATCGGACTTTGGAAAGCCTTTTATTAAGAATTTGGATGGAAAATCGCATGAATGCGGGTTTGCGATCATCGGGATGGGAAAGTTCGGGGGATGTGAATTGGATTTTGGTTCCGACCTGGATATCGTATTCGTTTATGAAGGAGAAGGACAAACTGAAGGGGAGGTATGCAAAGGGATCCAAAATCAGGAGTTTTTTACTAAACAGGTGACAATGATTTATGATCTGGCAGGTTCTGTTACATCAGCAGGTTATGCGTATATAATTGATACCGACTTGAGACCGGAAGGAAAACAAGGAGTTTTAACCCTTCCACTTTCTTCCTATAAGAAATACTTTGAAGAGCGGGCCCGCGTTTGGGAGAGACAATCCTTAACCCGTGCCCTTTTTATAGCGGGTTCTGAGGATATAGGCGAAAGATTCATAGAACTGGCTCATGAGATTGCTTATAAAAAGCGGTTTGAATATGGCGGCCCTGCTGAAATGAACCGCATGAGAATGAAAATGGAAAAAGAATTAGGAAAGGAAACCAGGAATAAAAAGGATGTCAAAGTTGGATCTGGCGGTCTGGTAGATATTGAGTTCATTGCTCAACTGCTACAGTTGAAATCCGGGGGGGAGTTTCCAACTCTTCGGCAGACCAAAACCGCAGGTGTTTTAAGAGAAGCATCCCGTATTGGCCTTTTATCTATCGATTACTACAACATACTCAAAGAATCTTATGATTTTTTGCGCCGGGTAATTAATGGAATCAGAATTGTGAGCGAACGTTCTGAAAGCAAACTCCCGGAGACAAACGGGAAATTGTCCAAACTGGCATTCAGAATGGGGCATACAAGTGAAGATGAGAAAAAAAATAGGGAAGGTTTTCTGGATGATTATGCCCGTCATACCCGCCAGGTGAGAGAAATATATAAGACCTTTTTTATTATAAAAAAATAATTAATACTTATTTTCTTCGTACTGCAATATGGAACCAGAAGACGTATTCATACGATTGTTCTGAAGACCAGAAGTTGATTAATTAAAAAAAAGGATGTAACTCACCATGTGCTTTTTTTTAAAGATTTTTAGCCTCTTTCACAAAATTTTACTGTGCTCATTTCCCCCTTTTACGTTGTCCTAAAAAATCTAAAATTTTGCCTGAATTCTCTTGACTTCGGCCATTTGATGGGTCTAAGATCAAAATTTAATCAACCTTCAGTTTTGATTTTCCTATTGAGTTGCTTGGCTTTGACGAGACTGATTGCGAAACGTAGGCTTGCGGAAGGCGAGAGGGAATTAAGTCATGTGCGACCTGAATAACATAATCAGATGGATGCTGTTGATCGGTGGGTTGGTGGCAGGAGCGATTGCCGCAGCCTCAGCCGCTTTAGGACTTCCGTCGTTCGCGGGGGCCGCGATGGCTGCGGTGGCGGCCGGCTTTGCCGCAGCGGCGCTCTTTGCGGTGAGCGGCCTCGAGTCGGCGTTTGCCGCCTACATTGCCTGCCGGGACTCGGCTGACGGAGCAACCACAAGCTGCCCCACACTGAGCGTCAACGGCCACTTCGGTGCGTTCAAGGTCTTGCTTGGAATCGCTATTTCGGTCTTTCTGTTCGCCGCCGTGGCGGAAATAGTGCCCGCCTTAGGTGATTTCTTCGGGGTGACGCCGCTCGCTGCCGGTATCGCGGCGTGCGTAATAGTGTTAGGGCTTCTGGCCTCGCTCCTCGTCTTCATCAATTTGTATAAAACCTGCCGTGATCGCGCCGCGCGCCCTGGGCCCGGGCAGATCATCGATCAAGGAGCGGACCTGACCACCGGTGGAGAATAGCTGTGCAATGGGTACTTCAACGAGGGGATTCGAGGGGTTATTTTCTCAGCGAACTCAGCGCTTTATGCAAGACTTAGCACAATTTTTTTAATTAGGTCTGGCGGTAGCCCATTTGAATTCGGCAAAGCTGAGCTTAGCTCTGCCATTTTTGGCCTCAGCCCTTCGGGTAACTTTCCTTTAGAAATCTTCCAATAAGGTTTTCCATACCTAATTGTGGTCGCGACAACTTACCGCTTTATTATTTCAAAATGGAAGGAATAACTTCAATCAGATCGCTTGCAATAAGAGAAATCTCGCCTTTTTCTTGTGAAACCCTGTCGCCGGCTAAACCATGAAGATAGACCGCTGCTTTTGACGCGTTGGGAGGAGTAACTTTCTGAGCTAATAACCCTGCTGCCATACCTGCCAGCACATCCCCTGTACCCGCAGTTGCCATTCCCGCATTTCCTGTTGTATTTATAAAAGAGATGCCATCTGGTGAAGCGATAATCGTGCCAGTTCCTTTTAAAACAACAATGACATTGTAATCCGCAGCAAATTTTTCAGCTATTCCTATTCTATTTGCCTGGACTTCTTTGACCGTTTTTCGTGTCAGCCTCGCCATTTCTCCCGGATGAGGAGTAATAATGACCTGACCTTTTGCTTTTCTTAAAACATCCAAATGCTCTGCTAAACAGTTCAAACCATCCGCGTCTATTAATATCGGTACTTTTATTTCAGGAATAATTGCAATCAATAAATCAATGGTTTCCTGCTGAGTGGATATTCCAGGCCCTATTAATACAGCTGATTTGCCATTTATTGACTCAAGAAGCTTATCTTTTGCCGCAAAATCAATACTTCCCTCTTTGGTTTCAGGTAGAGGAATGCTCATTACTTCAATAGGGTTCATTTCAATAGACGAATTCACTGATTGCGGAACAGCCAGGGTGACCAAACCTGTTCCTATCCTTAAAGCGGATAGACCTGCCATGGCCGCTGCTCCCCCTTTTCCAGCAGAGCCGCCAATAACGAGCAAGTGTCCGTATGTGCCTTTATGGGAAGATTGTTTTCTTTTCTTATGCAAAAAGCCAATGTTATTACGATCGATCGTATGAACTTTAATTTTTTCATCGCTCACAATTTTATCGGGAATACTAATATCAACGACTTTTAGTTCACCAACCAGATCTGCAGCGGGACACAGAAAATGGCATCTTTTAGGACGGCAGAATGTAACGGTCATATTTGCCTTAAAAACTTCTCCTTCCACATTTCCATGATCAGAATTTAGACCGGATGGGATGTCGATTGCTAGAGTAAATTTATTAAGATCATTTAATAATGAAATGACAGACAGCAAAACTCCTTTTACCGGTGGTTTTATACCGGTTCCTAATAGGGCGTCGATAAAAATATGGGTATGAGCCAGGCGGCTTTTAAAGTTTTTAAGCTGGTCGAGACTCTCGACTTCATGAATCGGAACCCCCATCTTTCGGGCGATTTCCAAATTAATTTTTGCATCAGGAGAGGTGTTCTCTTGTTTAGCAAAAAGAAAAATTTCAACCTGTATCTTTTTTTCAAAAAGATGTCTTGCGACAACAGCCCCGTCACCTCCATTATTCCCCTTACCGGCGAAGACAGCGACTCTTTTTTTTGATAAATCCTGAAACTTTTCTTCAAGGGCAATAACCGTCTGAATTCCCGCGTTTTCCATAAGGACAGTTCCGGGGATGCCATAGCTCTCTATGGCTTTCTTGTCGATTTCTCTCATTTCTTTTGCAGTAAGGATCTCCATATTTTTATTATTAAAACATAAAGCGGGAAGTTGTCGCAATCACAATTGGGAATGGAAAGCCGAAATTAAATTCAACCCCCCCCGCATCCACTTTTTTAAGGGAGAATTTAGGTGGAGAATTCCCCTCTAGCAAGAGGGGTGTCCCTTCGGGACGGGGTGTGTCAAAAACTTGTTCAAAAAACAAATTTTATAAAATAATAGTAACCCTGTTTGAAATTCAATCGGAGAGATTTAACCTCACCCCAAGGGCACTTCCTTCGGGCGCAAGGACTCTGAGATCGCAGGTGGCAGGGCCATAGCTAAAATTTTTACCACGAAGCTCACGAAAGACAATCTAAAAGCTCCCGCGTGTCATTCTGAGGGAGTGTAAGCGACCGAAGAATCTCATTTTTGCAACTGGAAGGTTAATTAACGGTTAAATATTTTACAAAAGTATAATGCTTTAATATAATAACAGGGAATAATTTTTCGCATCAAAAGAGCATCAAGAAAAATAAAATTTGAAATTGACAAAGATTAACTAATGAAGCTACTTGAAAAATTAAAAGCCAAAGACCTTTTAAGCAAAACCATATTTATACGCGCGGATTTCAATGTGCCGCTCAAAAAAGCTGCGCCGGGTAGATTTCTGGTTACGGACGATGAGCGCATCAGGAGGTTTTTGGATAAATGTTTTAAAAGAATACATGAACTCACAAAGGGAAATTGCAGGATCATTATCGGCTCTCACCTAGGCAGACCTCATAAACATCTGGATGATAACAGTTGGGACGGAATATTTAATCTCCAGTTTGTTTGCTCTCATTTCGAAACCCTTTTAAAAAAACAATACGAGGATTCTTATATCGTCTTCCCTCCGGAATCTATGGATTCACAATTGAAACATTCAATCGAGATGGTTAAAAAGAACCAGTTGCCTCTTGGCGGGATTAAGTTCCTGCCGAATTTGCGTTACCTTCTTAAAAGAGAGACTGCATACAGGGAGGAATTTATAAAGGACCTGGCCAACATAAGTGATGTATATATTAACTGTGCTTTTGGGACCAGCCATCGGGAGACCAGGAGTATCATAATGCTTCCTAGGCTTATGAGAAAAAGGAAAAAGCTTGCTGTAGCGGGCATGCTCCTTAACGAAGAGATTTTGAGACTTGGTGAACTGGCGGAAAGGATAATTAAACATCCTGAACAAACCGTTTTTATAGTTGGCGGATCAAAAGTGTCAGACAAAATAAGCATAATCAAGCAGTTTGTTCAATCCGGTATTGGCCGTATTATACTTGGCGGAAAAATGGTGAATGCCTTTCTTTTAGCGAAAAATTTAAAAGGTAAAATAAAAATCCCGGCTAAATTAAATTCAAAAACAACTGACTCGGCAAGCTTACTTGAAGATATCAAGATGGCCGGTGAAATCCTTGAGATGACCGGAAAAAAAGGAGTGGAGATGATTTTCCCTGTAGATTATAAAGTCTCACAGGATTATGATTCTTCCAAATTCTCACTATCAGAGAGCCCTGATTTTAACAAAGAGCTGCAATTAGATATCGGGCCAAAATCGATAAAGAAATTCTCAGAAATCTTGCTGGATAAAAATATAAAAAATATCTTCTGGAACGGTCCTCTCGGAGCTTTTGATCATCCTACTAATAAAGGATA
>DASCNB010000198.1:0-9158 GCA_036011265.1 Nitrospinota bacterium
AAACGCCTGGCTTCATTTATTTGATCAATGTCATATCTTTTAGTCTTTTCATTTTTACCCATTTAGATTCCTTTTAAAAAAATTTACTAAATTATAAAACTCATTTTTCTCCACTAGCTCGAAGTGGAAAATGAATAATTAAAGCAAGATGAAAATTTAACAAAAAAAAGAGTTTAAGTGTATCAGATAAAATCAAATATTTCAACAATTTCTTTAATTTTTTTTGAAATTCCTGATAGATTTCTGTATAGTTTTTTTCTTGGAATATAATGACAGAAATTGCTCTTACGAAGGTTCATTTTAAAATAAAATCATGTTTAGAATAATTGTTTTCTTGAATGTTTTATTGTTAATTCATGCGTCTTCATTGCGTACCGTTGCTGCAGACTCTCAAGTTATTAAAAAAGAGCCTGAAATAAGCGGTGTTTCTCCTGGAAATGGCAATCTCATTGAAGGAATGGTTCTTATAAGCGGAGGTTGTTTTGATATGGGTGACACCTATGCGGTTGGAAGTTCGGATGAAAAACCTGTCCACAAGGTATGTGTAGATAATTTTTATCTTGGAGAGCATGAGCTAACTCAGGGGAAATGGCAGGAAGTAATGGGAAATAATCCGTCTTCTTTTAATAAATGCGGGAAAGACTGCCCTGTTGAGAAAGTATCCTGGAACGATATTCAGGAATTTATTAAAAAGCTCAATACCAATTCCGGTATGAATTTCAGACTTCCCACAGAAGCGGAGTGGGAATATGCGGCACGTGGCGGTGGGAAAAGGCTCGTATGGTCAGGGACTAGCGTTTTTAAGGAGTTAGAAGACCATGCCTGGTATGAGCATAATTCAGAAATGAAAACCCATACTGCAAAAACAAAAAAACCGAATTCCCTTGGTTTATACGATATGTCGGGCAATGTCTGGGAATGGGTATCTGACCGGTATGGGAAAAAATATTATGGAAAAAGTCTTCGTGATAATCCTGAAGGATCTTTGAAAGGGTCTTACCGCGTGTTGCGGGGTGGATCCTGGCTGGATTTACCGAGACATCTCCGGTCAACCATGCGCCTCGAATATGCCCCGCGTGATAAATCTTACTCCATCGGATTTCGCCTGGCCCATAGTCCCTTGGGCAAATGATCCCATGAATTCATCTTCTTCAGCCAACTGTTCACGGTCTACTTCCAGCAGGCCGCAGCTTCATTGCACTATTTTGCTAATATGCCTGTTGAATCTATCTTTATTTTTCCCATCTGTTTGCGCAGGTAAAGAACCTCCGGAAGCTATCGGAAAAAAAGTCTTTATGCATTTTTGTGTTCAGTGCCATGGTGAGAAAGGAAAGGGTGATGGGGTAAACGCAGAATTCCTTTATCCTAAACCCAGGGATTTAACTGACAGTGAAGAAAAATATATGGCCAAATTATCCAATCAAGACATTATTGACGTTATTACAAAAGGAGGAGCAGGGGTGGAGAAAGCCGTTACTATGCCTCCGTGGGGAAGAAAGACCCTTTCTGAGCATGAAGTCGGAGTTTTAGTCGGTTACGTGAGAACCCTTCACCCTAACGAGGCTGGGCCGATAGACTACTCTAGTCTTAGCAGAGAAAAACCGAGGGTCATTCTTAAAGAAGTAGAAATTGGGGTTCCGACTGGGAAAAAAGACGTCAAGCTTGGGAAAAATTATTTCAAAAAATACAGCTGCAATAGCTGTCACGTAGTAAATATGCTTGGCGGCGAATCAGGTCCACAACTGGACAATATAAAATCTAAAATGAAGCCACAGGAAATCTTTAAAGTAATAAAAAATCCCACAGCATTCAAAAAAGATTCAAAAATGCCTAATATGGATATCAGTGATGAGGTGGCTGTTTATATAACATTGTTTTTATTGTCTTTATAGGGAGAAACTAGAATTGTTTGATTTTCAACATAAGTTTTGCTAATGTTTTGAAATGGTTTTATCAATCTTTTGAACTGCAAAATTGTACTAATTAAACATAATATAATTTGTGGTTGTTTTGTCTATGTTTGAGAAATTTTTTTGGGAGAATCTTTAAATGCTTAAGTTAATGAGAGAACATGCCCAGTCCTGGCTGATTAAATCGGTTTTGTGGTTGGTCGTGGCGGCTTTTGTCGGGACAATTTTTTATTCGTGGGGTATGGGGCGGGTTGCCGAGCGGCAGGGAATGGTGGCGGAAGTCCTTAATGAGAAAATTTCTTATGATGAGTACAGGGAAGCCCTTGATAATTTATATAATATATACAGAAACGCTGTGAAAGACAAAAATGTGGAAGATGTAATTCCCCAATCACAGTTAAAAAAGGCGGCGCTCAATACTGTAATCCAACGGAAGTTGCTTTTAAATGAAGCAAAGAAAATGGGTATGGAGGTTTCTAATAAGGAAGTAATAGAAAGAATCAGAAGTATGCCTGCGTTTCAAAATGATGGGAAGTTTGATAAAAGTTACTACCTTAATTTCCTGCAATATAATCGAATAGGTGCGAAAAATTTTGAAAACAATCAACGCATAGCCATGCTCACGGGAAAAATAGAAAACTTAATAAGAAACAGCGTTAAAGTCTCGGAACTGGAGATAAAAGAAGCATATAAATGGAAGCATGAGAAAATAAATTTAGATTATCTTGTGCTTTCACCCGACCTCTTTATAGGCAAAGAAGAAATAACAGATGAAAAAGTAGCCGAATATTTTAAAAAAGAAAAAGAAAGTTTTAAAAAATCGGACCAGATTAAAGTCGAATACCTTTTTGCCGACCCGGCTTCATTTGGAAAAGAGATAAAAATAGGTACACAGAGTATTGAAAATTATTATACGGATCACGTGGACGAGTTTATGGTTGAAGAGTCGGTTCGCGCCAGTCATATTTTGACTAAAAATTTACCGGCAAATGTTGATTTAGAAGACAGTGAAAAAATGAAAAATAAAATTGAAGAGGACCTTGAGAAACAAAAAGAGGAAGCGAAAAAAAAATCAGAGGAGATACTAACAGAATTAAAGGAAAAAGGAAACTTTGAAGAATTAGCAAAAAAATACTCGGAAGATTATTCAAACTCGGAAAAAGGGGGAGATCTTGGTTATTTCTCAAGAGGGGGGATGATCAAAGAGTTTGAAGATGTTGCCTTTTCTCTTAAAGTTGGCGAAATAAGCGATGTAGTGGAATCAATTTACGGGTACCATATTATAAAAATAACTGATAAAAAAGAGGCAGGAACAAAGCCATTAAGTGATGTGGAAGATGAAATCAAGGGAAAATTACTTGATAGAAAAGGCAAAAAACTCGCGAAACGGTCCCTATTACAAATTTTGAAAAATCAGAATCCTGCTAATGAGTTTGAAAAACTCGATTCTCAGTCTTCTTTAATTAAAGGGTCTACAGATTTTTTTAGTTTGAAAGATCAGGAAATACCTATGATTGGATCATCTTCTCAATTTAAGGCAAAAGCTTTTTCCTTAAAGGACAATGAGGTTAGCAGCCTTGTGGAAACAGCAAAAGGGTACTATTTACTCATGCTCAAAGAGAAAAAAGCGTCTTATGTCCCTGAACTGGATGAAGTTAAAGATGAGGTAAAAAAATCTTTATCAGAGTTGGAGAGAGACAAAATTGCCAGAGAAGAGGCGCATCGCATTAAGAAAGAACTTAATGAAGGTAAGGGCATAGATAGTCTGGCAGGAGAGGCAGAGGTTGATGTATCACACACGCTCCTTTTTGACAGGGAGCAAGCAATTAATAAGTTTGGGATGAACAGGTCTTTGTTAGATGCTGCTTTCAAGCTGAAGGTGAAAGAATCCGCTGTCGTGCAGGTTTCTGATAAATACTACATCATTTTGATGATTGCAAGACCCGGATTTGACGAAGCGATATATAAAAAAGAAAAGGATGATTTCTTAAAATCTTTTCTTGAAGATAAACAAAACGAAGTGTTGACGGCATGGCTGAAAAATTTAAGAAAAAACGCGAACATTACCATTAATGAGCAGTTTTTGTAAAAACTCACGAAGAAAAATATTTTTTTGCGGCTGTTTAGTTGGATTAGTCGTTAAATAATAACTTTATCTTCTCTTTCATTCTCTTACAGTGTGTCCCTTCCCAGAAGATTTTTTTGCAGTGAGGGCATTGCCGAAAACTCTCCTGTGTTTCCCGGATGTAATCGGGAACTTTACCATGGACTTCTTCCCTGTCGATCCCCTTTAAAATTTCATTACATTCCATGCAGCGGGTAAACAAATGCTTCGACTGAAGAATAAGTTCTTTGCCTATCAGATCTTCTAACTGCTCATTAATGTGGTTGTGACTAATAAAATAATATTTTCCCTCCTTAAGACGGGATATGATTTTCCCGCTGCGGGTAAGAATCAGGCGGTTTTCATCTCTTGCTTTTTCAAAAAACTGCTGTTCATCTAAAGGACTGGTGAAATAAACTGTATCAAAACCAAGCATACGGAGCCACCTGGACAACCTTCCGAGCGATGGGTCTGCTAAGAATTTTTGTTCTTTCTTGCCGGACATTTTTTTAAAGGGCATGGGCCACAAACAGGTTTCAGCTTGCAGTAATGTTTGCCAAGCATCACAATTAACGCATGGTATTCATTGTAAAGAGTGGTTTTGCATGGCAGGTTTTTCATAAAAAAAGACTGCAATTCATCATAAGTCGCGTTTTTGTCGGTTAACTTTAGACGGGAAAAGATTCTTTTCGTATAAGTGTCAACAACAAAAACAGGAATATCTCCAGCGTAAAGAAGCATAGAGTCGGCTGTTTCCGGTCCGATTCCATTGACAGATAGTAGAGAATGACGAATATCCTTAAGTTTTCCTTTAAAGAGATTTTTAAAATTTCCTTTGTGGTGGTTGGCAAAATAGTTGACAAATGACTTTAAACGCTCTGCTTTAACATTAAAATAACCGGAAGATTTGATAAGAGATGCGAGTTTTTTGGTTTTTATCTCTTTTAATCGGTCCAGTTCCATGTAATTTTCTTTTTTCAGGCTTGAAATCGCTTTTTCCACATTTGACCAGGCGGTATTTTGAGTCAAAATCGCCCCCACACAGATTTCTAACTTTGTCTCACCCGGCCACCAGGACTGCGGACCAAAATGCTCAAAAAGCAAATCATATATTTTTAATAATCTTTTTTGGACTTGTGACTTCACAATAAAATGTTATCACACCGGTATTCAGCCTCCAAGTTAGTATGGAAAACCAAATTGGACGGTTTCCGAAGGAAAGCCGCCCGAAGGGTTAAGGCCAGGGATGCCTGATAATTACAATATTGAATAGAAGCACGTTCCCTCGTTTCTGGTGGGCTTCGTCCTTAACCTCATCTTAATTCTGCTGGCCCGGAAAACTCGAAACCCAAAAAGCTTCTTTTGCTGATTTCTTTTCTTTGTTACAATATGTTATCTTTTTTTGAACTTTTTTACGGGAGGCTATTTCATGAAAAAACTAATTGCCACTAGCTTAACAGTCGTCGTTTTTGTTTCTGCGTCTTTTGTACCCGCTTACGCGGGTTGGAATCCTTTAAAAAACGCGAAGGCGGAAGATCAAAAAGTAAACAACAGAAAAGTCGCGGAAGCTATCGCAAACTTTAAAAACAGTGATCCCGACATGAAAGTCTTTTTTAATAAAGCCTATGGTTATGCCGTATTTCCAACTGTGGGTAAGGGAGGTATCGGCATCGGGGGCGCTTATGGTTCAGGAGAGGTCTTTGAAAAAGGAAAGCTGATCGGTTATTCAGGGCTGACACAGGTGACCATAGGTTTTCAGCTTGGTGGCCAGGCGTACAGCGAAATTATTTTCTTCAAAGACAAAAAAACATTGGATGACTTCAAGGGCGGCAACTTCGAATTTGGCGCACAGGCATCCGCCGTGGCTGCAACTGCCGGGGTTTCCAAAGACGCAGATTATGATAACGGTGTCGCTATATTCACTATTGCTAAAGGCGGCTTAATGTATGAAGCTTCTGTAGGCGGGCAAAAATTTTCCTACGAATCAAAATAATAAATCCTTTTACCAAAATCCGCAATCTGAATTAAAGTCTTCGCAGGTATACTTCTATGGGCGAATCCGCGAAGCCACGCTCAGCGGGGCGAAGTTAAATTTTTAATCTGTCTAATCCTCTTTTATCTTCTTCTTCAGCTTATTCAATATATTTAATGCTTCGATCGGTGATGTGCTGTTAATATCAATTTTTTCCAATTCCTGTAATAGCAAATCGTTTTGTTGTTCTCTGAAAAGCTGGAGTTGGTCAGCTTTCTTCTCTTTATTATCCGGTGAATCCTGTTTTTGTCCAAGCGTTGGTACACCGGCTTCATTGAATTCTTTTTTTTCCAAGTTGGATAATACCTCTTTTGCTCTGCTTAAAACCTCGCCCGGAAGTCCCGCTAACCGCGCCACCTGAATTCCATAACTTTTATCAGATCCCCCTTCCGCGATTTTTCTGAGAAAAATAATTTTGTCATTCCATTCACGAACCAGGACGTTATAATTTTTTACTCCATCTAAAATCATAGAGAGTTCCGTCAGTTCATGGTAATGAGTCGCAAAAAGAGTTTTTGCCCCTGCTTTTGATTTATCATGCAGGTATTCGACAACAGACCAGGCGATACTAATCCCGTCAAAGGTGGAAGTGCCTCTTCCGATTTCATCCAGGATAATAAGACTTCTATTAGTGGCATTGTTCAGGATATTCGCCGTTTCATTCATCTCCACCATAAAAGTGCTCTGTCCTTTCAGGATATTATCCTGTGCTCCTACCCTACTGAATATTTTGTCCACAACCCCTAACTTTACTTCTTTTGCCGGTACAAAGCAGCCGACCTGAGCCATTAGCACAATCAGCGCTACCTGTCTCAGGTAAGTAGACTTCCCTGCCATATTCGGGCCCGTGATAATCATAATCCGGTTTTGATCACAATCCATATTAGTATCATTAGGGATAAACCCGGTTTCCAGGTCCATCCTTTCCATAACAGGATGCCTGCCGTCAGTAATTAACAGCTCAAACCCGTAATTCATTTCCGGTTTTGAGAAATTATATTTTGTGGAAACTTCTGAGAAGGTAAGCAAAACATCTATCTCCGCTATTTTGGCTGCCATCTTTTGCACTCTTTTTCCCTCTTTTGCTACCTTTTCCCGTAATGTTTGCAGGATTTCGTTCTCCAGCACGATCATTTTTTCTTCCGCCCCAAGGATTTTTTCTTCATATTCCTTCAATTCCTGTGATATAAACCGTTCACAATTAACCAACGATTGCTTCCGGATGTAATTTTCCGGCACAGCATCCAGATTTTTCTTGGTTACTTCAATGTAATAGCCGTAAATCTTGTTATAACGGACTTTCAAAGTGGTAATACCGGTCTTCTTCTTTTCCTGTTCTTCCAGTCGTGTAATCCATGATTTTCCATCTCGTAGAATAGACCTCAGTTCATCCAGTTCCTTATTAAAGCCATCTTTTATTACTCCGCCGCTTTTCATAACAGCTGGAGGATTTTCCATAACAGCTTTGTCAATTAAATCAACCAGGTCAAGAAGGTTGTCCCAATCCTTCAGTATTTTTTGTATAAGGTGTGACGATGTCTCTTCTAATTTTCTCCTCAGGTCAGGTAAAATCAGGGCGGATTTTTTTAAGGCGACCATATCTCTTGCTCCAAATAGGGAGAAGGATATTCTACCGATAATCCGTTCCACATCATGGATTCCCTTTAACAGGTCCCTGGTGTCATTCCTGAGAAAGAAGTTTTTTATAAACTCTTCTACTACCTTGTGGCGGAGCGTTATATGCTCTAAATCAATCAAAGGCTTTAAAATCCAATCTTTTAGCTTTCTTGCTCCCATCGATGTGACGGTTTCATCCAGAAGGTTCAGGAGGGAATCTTTTTTATTAATATCTCTTTCACAAACAAGGTCTAAGCTCTGGATAGTGGATCTATCGAGTCCTAAAAAATTCTTTTTATCGTAGTAAGACAGACGGTTGATATGTTCAAGAACTGACTTTTGAGTTTCCTTTATATAATGAATAATTGCGCCTGCTGCAGGAATGGCTAATTTTAATCCTTCACACCCGAAGCCGTCCAAAGACACCGTTTGAAACTTATCCTTGAGTGCGCTATACGCTATTTCATATTCAAATACCCATTCATCATAAGAATTGAAAATTTTATTATTCAGTGCTTTCATGCTGCTTAAACCTGCATCCTTTTCAATGGCATTCCCGGGGACAAGGATTTCTTTTAAATCGAAGGTTTCGATTTCATTGGAAAGAGCTTCAAAGGCATCGGTACCGGCAAATTCAGTAATTTTAAATTCGCCCGTGGAAACATCCAGAACAGCTAATCCGTAATCATTTTTGTTGGAATAAATTGCTCCAAGATAATTGTTTCTTTTAGAGTCAAGCAGGGAAGAGTCGATAACCGTTCCCGGTGTTACAATTCTGATAACTTCCCGGCGGACGACCCCCTTCGCGAACTTCGGATCTTCTACCTGTTCGCAAATCGCGACTTTAAGGCCTTCCTTAATGATTCGAGCAATATAAGTGTCGGCAGCGTGGTGGGGAATTCCGCACATCGGAACAGGTTCGGCGGAGTTTTTATTCCTGGACGTCAGGGCAATGTCTAATATGCGGGAGGCTTTTTTAGCATCCTCATGAAACATTTCATAGAAATCTCCCATTCGGAAAAAAAGGATAGAATCCGGGTGTTTGGATTTCATATCCAGATACTGCTTCATCATGGGCGTTTTTTCTTGAGATGCCATAATAAAATCCGAATATACCGTTGAGATCACAACGCGGCCAGTGGCCGCAGCTAAAAGTTACAACCCTCTGTAAGGAGAGAATTCCTTCTAAAAAGAGGGGAGTGTTTTAAAAAATGTGTTTAGCCATTCATAAGGCGATCTGCTCTGCATAAAGCGCTGTGCTTTGCATAAGTCGTTGTATAAGGCATAAAAACAAACAACGACTAAACAGTGCCTAAAAAAACACACATTTACAAGTTTGCAGTGCAAAGAAATTTTAAAACAAATTTTATTTTAGCACATAAAGCAATTATGAAAGAACCCACAAAGTAAAAAACCCATGAAGTTCGCGGGTTTATTTCTGATTTAAATTCTTTATGTTAGAATTTTTATATACTATTATAATATTTATTTTATT
>DASCNB010000199.1:0-11691 GCA_036011265.1 Nitrospinota bacterium
CCATACTGTTCAACCCTCTTTCTAAAAGAATCCGGCTCCCCTATCCCGCAGAACAACACGACTTTTTTTTTGTTTAATTCTTTCGGAGATATTTTTTTTTGATCATTTTCACGAACGATCTTATCAAAAGTGTGAATGGCTTTCAGTTTATGAATGTCTTTTCTTACAGGTAAGTTTTCATAACAGTTGTCCGGCGCTTCATCAGCATGGGTATAAAGAATGATATCAGCGCGTTGTAAAGCAGAAACAGGTTCCCGGAACGGACCGGCAGGAAAGATATAACCATTCCCCGGAAATTTGACGCAGTTAAGCAATACAATGTTTAGAGCTCTCGCTAAAGATAAATGCTGAAAGCCGTCGTCTAAAATAATAACACCCGGTTTAAATTTTTTTATGGCAGCTTCACCTGAACGAAATCGGTCTTTACCAACGATAACCGGTACAGCCGGGTTGTTTTCTGCTAAAAGATACGGTTCATCCCCTGCTTCTTCCGGTCTTAGCAAAATATTTTCACCATTAGAAACGATCGCAATAGGTGTTTTAGAAGACCTGCCATAACCTCGAGATAAGATCACCGGTTTTAATCCCTTCTCAATAAAAAAGCGCGCGATATATTCAACAACCGGTGTTTTGCCTGTTCCACCAAGCGTTAAGTTCCCGACACTAATAACAGGACACTCCAGCCTGTTCGTTTTGAAAATACCGGTTTTGTATAATAATAAGCGTGCTTGAACAATTAGCAAATAAGCAGCGGAAAAAATATGTAATAAAATGAAAAGAGGATGGAGAGGGTGGAGTCTTGTCTTACCGTTTAAAATATCTGCAAAGTATCGTCTCAAAAATTACCCTTTAAATTATGCTTTCAGCTAAATAGTTTTCACTGAAAAATAGCGCTGATTTTGTCATTTCAAGGCCTTCGCTTGTCATTATGGTTCCTTCACTTGTCATTCTTAGTAGATTCACTTCGCTCAGTGTAAACTCCACGAAGAATCACTTTCTTTGGTTCTTGATAAATTCTGCGAGAAATCTTAACGCCTTGAGTTCGAAAGATTTCTCCATCAGGTCTAAATAACAATTGGGTTCAAAAAGGTTTTTTTCAGTGGAACTAATTATATACAGAAACTTAATGTCTGAAAAGGATTATAATTTCCTGGGTCAGGGGACAAAAAGAAAGGGTCAATGGGACAGGGGGCAAGGGTCAAGATAACGATAGGGTCAGGCTTTTAATAAACGAGCATTCTTTATTCTTATTTCGCGGTTGTTTTTGCGTTGGGATTTTGAGGTTTTTCTAATAACAATTTCCTGCCTCTAACTCTTACTCTCGCATATCCTTTCTTGGATTGGCCTTTCGGAAGGTTCTGCTCACTAAATTGTTCAGCCCTTGAAGTAGTAAGTAACGATGGGTATTTTCCCAGCATCATGTCTTTTGATGAAGGACTTACCATGGTCGAAGCTTTTAATGTAAAAAGTTCCATCTCACGTTGCCCATGCTCGGTGTCCCAAAATACTTTTAATTTTACTTTATCAACAAAAACAGATTTTTCTATATTTTCGTCCTGCAGGTTTTTAAACTGGGGATGTAGCCCTGGAAGATCATAATCTTCCACTGAAAGTGACCAGTGATAGCGGTTGTCTTCCTCGAATACACCTTCTTGACTAGTAAAAATGTTGGATTTAGATTTAAGCTCATTCATTTTATTTTGAGCAAGTATTGCCGCCCTCAGGTAATCATCTGAAACTTTTATTGACCGTAGTCCCCCTGAAAATAGCTGAAAGATTGTAACAATACTTATGCTCGTAATAGCGAGGGAAACGATGACCTCGATTAATGTATACCCTTCTTTGCCCTTTAATCGATCCATTAGTTAATTGAAGCTCCACTCAGCAGAAGCTGCGAGGAAGAGGCTCGCTAAGCACTTTCAACAGGAAAATAAAAATTTAGACCTGATTTCTGAGCCAATGCTAACCGCTTCAATTACAGAAGTCAAAGATAATTTTGGCTGAAATTCTGGATTTTAGAGCAATGACTAAAACACAGAAAAATGGTTTCTTGAAATTTATTTATTTGTAAAAAAATAATTAGTTTATATTTAAGAAAAATATTTTTTTTACGATAAGTATTATATTTTGAGTTAGTGTCATTACTTCCAAATTAATCGAAAGGAGGTGAATAGAAATGAAATGGACATAACTGTTGTAAAAAAAGAGATTCTTCAGTCGTTCCTCTTCCTTCAGAATGACACATATAACCCTTTACTTGTCATCCCTTCACTTTGTTCAGGACAGGTCTGAGCCATTCGCTTGTCATTCTGAGTACATTCGCTTCGCTCAGTATAAACTCCGTGAAGACTCTCTCTTTATATAGAGAGAGTATCATTTGATCAATTTTTAATGCAACTGATGAGTGGACATAAGTCCTGCAACAATGTCCTGCTAACTAATTTTTTAACTTAAATTAAAGGAGAACCGGAAAATGAAAAAATTTATTTCTTGTTTAGCAGTATTTGTATTACTGGTGATGAACGGGTCGGTATTTGCACTTGGCAGCGGGGAATCTATTTTTAATTCTCTTTCATTGAAAAAGAGAACAGACGATCCGGCTACCGGGACAGGAGAAGGAAAGATATATTATAAGGGCGCTGGTGCACCTACTTATGATAGTGAAACAGTGCTCATGCTGCATATGGATGGGAGCGATGAAGGGACTGTTTTTACAGATGTTTCTGATACAGCACATACAGTAACAGCAAATGGAGATGCAAATACTGAAGACTCAGAAAAAAAATTTGGAGTTACTTCTGCTGAGTTTGATGGATCAGGTGATTACTTGAGTATTCCTGATAACTCTGACTTTGATTCAATTTGGGATAACGACTTTACTCTTGAGGCTTGGATATATCAAACAACTCAGGGTGTGGATAGAGGGATTTTTGAGCATTTTGAGAGCGACTCAAATAGGGTTAGATTAATGATATCTGGCGGTGATTCTGGAGAAGTTCATTCATCAGGGTCAGGCACGGGTGGACTTTCTTGGAGTTTTAATTCTGACTCAGGAAGCATGTCAGCCAACAATTGGTATCATATAGCAGTAGACAGTTATAATGGAACAGTCAAGATATTTGTAAATGGAGTAGCAGACTCAGAAACAGATTCTTCACTTGCAACAGTTGGTAATATTGCAGGAGATATAAATATTGGCAAACGACGATCAACTAGTGTCACTTATTTTAATGGATCCATTGACGAACTTAGACTTTCTAATTTTAGTAGATATGAAGGTAATAATTTCACCCCACCCACTGAAAGTTTTGGTATCATTAGCAATGAGGGACTCTATTTTAAAGATGAAAACGGGACAGTTACTCCCATAATAGAAGTTCTTCCCTAAAACAGGCAGCCATACAATCACTCAAAGGTCCTCCGCTTCCGCCGGGGGGCCTTCCTATTTCTTTTACCATTCAAAATTCCATTTCCTTTATTTTACGATGAGGAGAAGTTTGTCTTTGACAACCTACCTTCTAAAAAATGACAGCCTGGAACCTGTGTGATTTAGGTTACGCTTTTTTGTAACACAAGTTACAAAAAAATGTAACATGTGTGCTTTCCAAAAAAACTCATTTTGATAAAATCCTAGACCATAAAAGCATTAAATTTTCTCTCAGCGAACTCTTCGCGCTCTGCGGTTAAAAAATTCTAAAAAAACAGCAACACAGTCCTAATATTTTCCAATATTTTTGTGTTATGGCCAGCGCGCTCAATTTACCGGAAAGGAGGTGATTAAAATGAAATGGACATGAACCTCAGTTGTTTAAAATCAGAGACTTGTAGCAAAATTATTTAAAAGCCAACTCTGTTGGCTGAATTTAACCTTATTTACAGGAGAAACGGAAAATGAAAAAATATTTTTTCAGTTTTGTAGTTTTATTAATATTATCACTATTGATGAATAACCAGGCATATACACTTGGCAGCCTGGAATCTATTTTTAATTCTCTTTCTTTGAAAAAGAGAACAGACGATCCGGATACCGCAACGGGAGAAGGAAAGATATATTATAGAGGTGCTATAGCAGGTGGTATTGATGACGACACAGTACTCATGCTGCATATGGATGGGAGTGATGAAGGAACTGTTTTTACGGATGCTTCTGATACACCACACACAGTAACAGCTAATGGAGATGCAAATACTGAAGACTCGGAAAAAAAGTTTGGAGGGACTTCTGCTGAGTTTGATGGAACGGGGGATTATTTGACTATTCCTGACTCAAGTGATTGGGATTTTGGAAATGGGGATTTTACAATAGAAGCGTGGATTTATACCAGCCAGACAGGCGATCAGGAAATAGTCATGCAAGATTCTCCGTCATGGAGATGGAATTTAAGACTTTCTACAGGCGGATATGCAAAATTTCAAGGAAACGGCGGCACTGATTGGAACATCACAGGAACTACAGTAATTTCAGATAGCGCATGGCATCATGTGATGGGAGTCAGGAACGGTAATGCTCAGTATTTATTCGTTGATGGTACTAAGGAAGGTACAGATGGCAGTTTTTCGGGTACTATTTCCGACCTTAATGTGGGTATTATGGTTGGAGCACATGAAAATAGAACAGGTGATCAATGGAATGGCTATTTAGACGAACTCCGCATCTCCAAAGGCATTGCCCGCTGGACGAGCAACTTCACACCGCCTACTAAAAGTTATGTCAGCAGTAGCAATGAGGGACTCTATTTTAAGGATGAAAACGGGACCGTTGTGCCTATAATAGAAATTCTTCCCTAAAAACAGGGTGCCATACAATGAATCAAAGGTCCTCCGGTTCCGCCGGGGGACCCTTCTCTCAAGAGGGGTTTACAACCCCCTTTGTCCCCCTTTACTAAGGGGGAGTTTTTTCTTCGTGTCTTTCGTGCGCTTCGCCCCGCTGAGCGTGAGTTCGCCCCGCTCAGCGTGCCTTCGTGATTAATCAATAAGAACCGTGCCTGCCGGAAGGAGGTGAATAAAAAGGTAAAAAAGGGGCAAGACAATAGCTTTATAAGTTTTTTCAGTAAACGAGCATTCTTTTTTCAAATAAATTTTTTATATAACGACAAAAACGATGTGCTGTCATGAATGGGCTTGGACTTGATCCTTTTTCCCCCTTTTTCCTCTTTTCGCAATACCTGCTTTTGATAACATTTTGTCCCAGTACTTGTTGGCACTTTTTATATATTCTTGGTCGGACATCAGGGGTTTGTTCAGTTTTTCAATCGTTTCTTCTGAAAGTTTCATATTTTCAACAAGTTCTTTGCCGGCTTTTCTCAGCAGTTTCTTATACTTGTTCACCGCGATTTTCATCATAAAATTGTCCTGCCTGAGAAGTTCCCCCCCGGCCCGATAAATTTCTGCAATAATCTCTGAATGCATGTTCCTGGCGTTCCTTTTAAACAAAAGACGCAGGACCTGGAAATGAGATTGTTCGGGGTAGCCGCTATTAGCGATGACAACGATTTTGGGATACCTGCCGTACCTTTTTCTGTGCAGACATTCATTGTTTTCGTCCTTGTAGAAATGCGGGTCTATAAGGGGGACCAGCCGGTCCATGAACGTCTTCAAGATTCCGGTTACATTATCCACATACACGGGAGTGGCATACACTATCACATCGGAGGCTATCAACTTTTCCCGCAGGGTTTCCATGTCATCCTTGATAACGCACTGCCCGGGGTGCCTGGTCCAACAGAGGAAACACCCGTCGCAGTGTTGAATTTTTTTCTTAGCGAGGAATATTGTCTCTGCCGTGGCCCGGGCATCATTAGCTCCTTCCAGGAACGCCTCCACCATTGCGTGAGTATTCCCTTTTTCCGCCCGGGGACTGCCGTTAAAAACTGTGATCTTCATATCAAGTAAACTCTTTTCGTAAATGACCGCTATTCCCGTTTATAAGTATCGGCTTTATGCCCTTATACTATTTATCTTTTAACAGTGGCTCAAGATATTTGATGCAACCTTTCATTGTTGACAGCTTCATGTAATCCACTTCAGGGACAGTGACCCCGTGTCTTTTTCTCAATTCCAAAATGATGTCCAGGAAATCCATGGAGTCCAGGTCAACCTGGTCACGGATACTGACATCATCTTGCAACCGGGAAAGATTGGTATCATCCTCTTCCAACAATCCCTGGATAATATCAATCATCGCTTCCCTTATCCGCTCTCCAGTCATAGATTCTCCGTGCCGCAATTAATAATAGGGATATTATACTGCTTGAAACCCTTCCCTCACAAACTTTAAATAGATAATTATTTATTGAGCTAAGAGATGGGTCGATAGGTCAGGGGGAAGGAATCTTTATCAAGGGGCCAGGGTCATGGGGCAAGGGTCTTGATCAAGGGTCAAGGGTCAAGATAAGGATCGGATCAGACCTCTTAATAAACGAGCGGTTTCTTTTCTTTTTTGTTCGATTAATAAAAATTTTTCTTCGGATAAGTATCTTAAGTCTTTTGCCAAATGCAGGAATGTTTCGACTTCACCTAAAGAACCCTTTGCAATATGTAAAAATTGCAGATATTCTTTTCTGTGCTTTCTTTCGTATCCTTCAGCAATGTTTGCGAGAACCGAAACAGCCGCTCTTCTAATTTGAGAAAGCAGCCCATAAAGCTCATCTTTAGGAAATATTTTTGAAATTTTATAGACCTCTAACACCAATTCGTATGCTTTCTGCCATACTTTTAATTGCTTAAAACCTTTATTTTTTTCATGGTCCATGCCCCCTCTCCCTTCACCCTTGCCCCTTGACCCTGGCAACCATATTACTGTATAATTCGCTATCTTACAATAATTATTAAAATTGTCTTATTTAACAATTAAGATACAACAACATGCTTTCAAAAGTTTACAGTGGTGCTGTGTTCGGCCTTAACGCGTACAGAGTGGAAGTGGAAGTCGATATCTCTCCGGGAAATCTTGCCTCGTATCAAACCGTTGGTCTGCCTGACGCCTCTGTCAAAGAAAGCCAATCAAGAGTAAAAGCCGCCATCATGAACAGCGGGTTTCGTTTTCCTTTTACTAAACGCGTCACGGTCAACCTGGCGCCTGCGGATATCAAGAAAGAAGGGTCCGCTTTTGATCTTCCTATCGCGGCAGCAATTCTGAATGCCACAGACGTTTTGAATAATGACCGGCTAAAAAACCATTTACTGCTTGGAGAATTATCATTAGATGGACGAATAAAGTCAATAAAAGGGTCCCTTCCCATTGCGATTATGGCAAAGTCACTGGGCGTAAAAGGGATTCTTCTACCAGTTGATAATGCCTCAGAAGCCGCTGTAGTCAATGGCACTAACGTTTATCCTGTAGAAAACCTGCCACAGGCGGTAGAGTTTCTATCGGGCAATATTGAAATCAAGCCAATGGTAATGGACATGAAAGAGACTTTTAAAGAAAATTCCATTCATCATATAGATTTTTCTGACGTCAAAGGTCAGCAACATGTCAAACGGGCCCTGGAAATAGCTTGTGCAGGTGGACATAATATTATAATGATCGGTCCGCCGGGATCAGGGAAATCGATGCTTGCTAAAAGGTTTCCAACCCTTTTAATTTAATATTGTCATTAAAATAGCCATTGTTTTTCAAGTAATCAAAAATTCCCACTACTTTTTCCATTTGCAAATGGTAGTTCGTTTCAATTATGGGTTCGTCGTATACCATTTTATCCCAAGGATTTAGGTTTTGAGCTTCTATCTCTTCAAAATCTAAAACATCTGCTAACCGAGCATATCCTATTTCGATCTTTCCACCGTCTTCAGGTGCTATCAATAATCGAATAATATGTTTTTTTTCCTTTCCTGGCAGTGAATGTAAACATTTAAGCATTTTATTCCTGTATTTACTAAAATCTAATTTTTTTAAACTTTTTTCATTATGCTTAATGGCAACCAATTGACTCTCAATAATCTTTTTTTCTCCTTTTAATGCCTTAATTTCTGAACCAAGATCATTTATCTTTTTATTTACAGCCTTCATGACATCTGCAGAACCTTCTTCAAATTTATTTAAAAATTTATCCAGCTTTCTTTCATTATTTTTTATTTCAGATGCTATATCATTCAGTTTATTTTCCAACTTACTCTTTGAGTCTTTTTTTTCTGAAATAAATTTTTTAAGGTATCTTTCTGGATGCAATATATGCGCTAATAATTCACTCCATATAGAACCATCAACTTTTCCCATTTTTGCCGAAGGTGATGAGCATTTTTTTCTTTTAGTTTCTTCCCTATTTTTTTTTGAAGTTGAAGCCCAATGACACCTGTAATAAGTTGGTCGTGTACCATCTTTTCTCTTGCTTCCAGAGGCTGTAGAGACTTTCGCACCACATTCTCGACAAAAGATTAATCCCCGCAAAAGAAACAAATCATCGTCTGCTACATTCTTAGGAATCTTTTTGTTTTGTTCTGTTTTACGCTGGATGTTATCCCAAATATCTTCCTCAATAATTTTTGGAAATGTAAACGGTATCCAATCCTTTTTAGCTTTTGTTTTTGCAACACGTTTACCATTCTCATTTTTTTCATATACACGATTTGATTTTCCATTAGCAGTTACATATTCATATTTATTTGCAATGAATTTTCCTTTATAGGCAGGATTTTTGAAAAGGTAAGAAATAGTAGCACTTGTCCATTTCTTATTATCAGGCGATTTTTTTCCAGAGCGATTTAAAGAGATAGCTATATCTTTGAAAGACAGTCCTTGGTATAGATACAAATCAACCATTTCCAAGTAGAGTTTTTTTTGTGCTTCATCATATTCCATCTTTATTTGCTCTTTGTTAAATTTATAACCAAAAGGTATTTGACCTATAAATATTTCATTCTTTTTTAACTTTCTGAGCTTGCCTTCCTGCATTTGAGCTTTAATAGTATCCCTTTCAAATTCTGCTATAGCAGCCAGCATTGTTCTGGTAAGTTTTCCAGAAGCGTTACCAGTGTCAAAATTTTCCTCAAGACTTATTAAATCAATATTAAGCTTCTTTTCAAATTCATCAAAAAGGTGAAGCACGTCCTTTGCATTTCTTCCAAACCGAGTTAATTTTTTAAAAATCACCTTTTTAAATTTGCCTTCTGCTGCCTCTTTTCTTAGCTTATTCAATCCAGAACGGTTTTCACTTGCGCCAGAAACTCCTTCATCCTTATATATTTTAAAAAGTTTATAGCCGTGTGATTTGACATACAACTTTATGGCATCTTCCTGAGATTCCAATGACTCCCCTTCTTTTACTTGAAGAGCCGTAGAAACCCTTGTATAACCAGCTACTTTGATTTGATTAGATTCTTTTCGCATATCACTCTCTTTACCTATATTATACTCAAAAGAATTCTCTCAATTGAAAAAAATACGATTTTTTTTAATAATACGATGTTAATATTAGATTTTTATTTTCTTATTGATAAAATTTTTCATGCAGGGCCAAGAGCAGTCATATATTTTTGCTAAAGAGGCAATTCCTACTTTCTTATCCAGCAACTTCTTAATTTCATTCTCCTTGCCGTCAAGCTTTGATTTTCCTAAAGAGCCTATTGGTCTGCCCAACTTAAAACCTGCCTTCTTCTTTCTTGCCAAAGCCTCTTTTGTTCTGGACGATATTAAATCTCTTTCAACTTCTGCGGCCATACAGAGAACCATTGAAAGTATTTTTGATTGAATGCTATTGTTAATTTCATATCCCCCTTTAACAGCGTACACTTTAACTCCATTCGTAGATAATTCACAGAGAAGTGACATAATCTCCAACATGCTTCTGCCCAGCCTGCTAAGCTCCGAAACGATTAATATATCATCTTTTTTTAGAACAGAAATCAACTTACCAAGCCTTCTCTCTTTATACGAGACTTTACCTGAAACCGTTTCTTCAATAAAATGAACATTCCACTTATGCTTGTTAGATAAATCCAAAATCCCTAATCTTTGATTCTTTAAATCCTGCAAACCTGTACTGACACGAAGATAACCATAGATTTTCTTTTTAGCACTCTTTATTATTATACCTTTTACTTTTCTGGTAGCAGGTTCCTTCATTTTAATGCCTTTAGTTTTTTTCATAATTTCCTCTTAAAAAGATGATTTAATATAAATACCCTATTATTTTATATTATATCGATATAAAAAACAAGCTTTTTATATTAATATATGAAGTGACTAAAAAGTACGTTTTTATTTAATAGTATTGCTTGAAGTTAAAGACAGGAATGCAGTTTAAGCGGAATAAGTATAACCTGATATATATTTAAAACGGCTGTAGGCTTTCAAATTTGGGATGCAGAGGGACTTCTACGGCAGGGCTTCATTATTTTTACTTTTTAATTTGTAAGGCAGCCTTGTTACTATTGATTCTGTACCAATATGCTTTGTATGCTTTTCATATCAAGTTCCATTATGGCTATTTCCAAGGCTTCATTTAATGCATCGATTCCAGAATTTGCTCCTCCCCAATTAGTCTTCTCAGCAGTTCCGCTTACTCTGTAGTATTCTATTACCTTGTTGGCTTTTGAATTCTTTAGAAATATCTTCAAGTCTACGTTTGCCACCCATTTACCTGAAAAGCCACCTTTCTTGTCCAAGTTGAAGGTGATTATTTCCCCTCCCAGTGCATGTGTCGTGGAATTAACATTTTCACCTGCGATAGCCATGATGTCGTAATCTTCAAGATGCGAGGCAATCTTTCCGGTAATTAATTCGTTTATGGGTCGTTCGCTATCAATGCTCCAACCAGTAGCATGATACAAAAGTCCTTGGAATCCGGTAGTTGACCTCACTAATTTTACACTTTCTCTTTTGTCGTCCAACAGTAATAACTGTACTTTGGGAGAGGTATCGGAGAATGCATGGTTCTTCTGCTCGTTGGCTACGGTATAGGTTGCTGTCGGCGGGGCGATTGCGGGAACTAATAGCGTTTCGGCACAACCCGTCAAAAATATCATCAAAGATAATATCAAAAATCTTCTTTTCATGTTCTAACCCTTTCTTTAATTAATAAACCATTGCCGATATTAATAATTTTTATCTATTACCTTTTGAAGAATTGCAAGGTCTACACAGAAAAGCAGCATTATTAAGTTCGGATTTCCCTCCTTTTGCATATGGATCAATATGATCCACAGTAAAATTTTCCCATGTTATTTTTTTGCCACATCCTTCACATTTTCTATCAGCGGACGTATTCCAAATAATTCTTCTCTGCTCCGAAGTAAAGAGTCTTTCCATATCTTTTTTGACAAATAGAGTACCCAATAATGACCTTGTTATTTGCTCCCTTTGCTTTCTCTGTGATATTTGATCCGTACCCCGCTGGATAGTCATTAGATACTGCCTGCAAATTTCATAGTGATTTGGAATGCTTTTAGCTTTTCTCTGCAAATTCGTTACTTCATCAACTTTTGTACCAAATAATCTCAACATATCCCCCGCAAGCTTATTTCTTTTTTTATGATTTAATAACAACTTCTCATTCTCAAATTTTGAAATAAGCACTACTAAAGTATAAAAATCAGAAAGGTTATTAAACCTTATGACCTACCCTAAATCTTAGTACCACCCTTAGAGTGATGATTTTCTATGCCGTCAGTTGTAGCGTAGCGGAAACGGAGGGCATAGGTTCAAACGTTTCTGGTGCTGGCGGTCGATATCCCAGTGAACTGTGAGGTCTG
>DASCNB010000200.1:0-3369 GCA_036011265.1 Nitrospinota bacterium
CAGACCTCACAGCTCACTGGGATATCGACCGCCAGCTCCAGAAACGTTTGAACCTATGCCCTCAGTTTCCGCTACGCTACAACTGACGGTATAGAAAATCATCACTCTAAGGGTGGTACTAAGATTTAGGGTAGGTCACCGCCGTCCTTCAAACGGTTTAAGATGTTGGCGGGAGATATTATATCCTCTCTCAGTTCAAAGAATGGATCGGCAATGAGAATGCTGTAACGATTCTATGCCGCCTGGAGATGCCTGTATATAATTTTTAAATAGCCTCTAATTGTTTTAAATATCTGTATTCCAGAGGAACCTTCCTTTAAGTAATATTTTAAAGTGAAAGGGATTTCATCAAATTTATAACCCATTTGATTTAACTTTATAAGCATATTTATCATACAGGAAAATCCTTCCCCTTTAATTAAATCTCTGTCATATTTTTTCAAAGCCTCTTTAATGGTATAAACTTTAAAACCCCTGTAAAAAGTTGAATAATCGGTTATGTTTGGAATGCCGACGAACTTCCTCATAAAATAAGAAGCGACATCGCTTAGAATTTTCCTATAAAAAGGGACTCCCTGCATACCACCGCCTTTAAGGAACCTTGAAGCAATTACAATATCACAGGGTCCCTTCAGTTTATATATTATAGAAACAAGGTAATAAGGATTATGTGTATTATCTGAATCCATTGTTATGCAAATATCTTCCTTATTATCACTTAACTCATTTACTCTTTTAAAACCTTCATAAAAAACATTTTCTATTCCCATGTTTGTTTCAAAATTAATTATTTCCAGATCTAAATATTCTTTAAAGGATTCAATAACCATTTGTGTATTATCATGACTCCCGTCATTCACAACAATTAATCTTAAATCAAATTCAAATGACTTTTGAATTCTATAAACTCTTTCTAATAACCTTTCAATCCCTTCTTCCTCATTATATGCCGGTAAAAGAATATAGATCATCATATTTATCAAACCTATGATATATAGTTAGAGGAGAAATTAATATGAGATTTAAAAAGCGCATTTGTTAAAATCAACCTGCCTTAGCCACTCATATGTTTTTTTTAAACCTTCTTCCAGTTTTACTTGAGCAGAATAGTCAATAAGCTTTTGAGCTTTTTCAATAGACGCTACTCTTGATGTAATATTGTCCCATTTTCTTTTTTCTACAAATTTAATCTCGCTCTTATTTTTTGTAATTCTGTTCACAATATTCGCTATATCTATAATTTTTGTTTCCCTACCAGATCCTATATTAAATATCTTTCCAACTGCTTTTTGTGATCCAGACGCCGCTAAAGTCCCACTGACTGTATCATCAATATAATTAAAATCTCTCGTTTCCTGTCCAGTTCCAGTTATCACTAAGGCTTCGCCTCTCATTGCCTTATAAAAAAAATTTGGTATAACGTTCCTATATTTCCCAGGGTACTCAGCCGGCCCATAAGAATTAAAGTATCTCAAAATAACAGTTGATAGACCGTAATGATCATTGAAATATGTCACATATCTCTCACCTAATAACTTTGTAATCGCATAGGGTGTATCAAGACTATAATCAGTCATCTCTTCAGACAAAGGTTCATTTTTTTGACCATATACGCAAGAGGAGGATGAGTAAACAAATTTACTGATTTTATTTTCAACGGAATACTCCAATAATTTCAAGGTACCAAGACCATTTACCATTAAATCTTTTTCAGGAAAATCCACAGAATTCTGGTTCGCAAAATTAGCTGCTAAATGAAAAACAGTATCAATTTTATTAAAAAAAACTGTTTTCAGTACATCTTCAGATTCTATATCGCCCTGTACAAATTGAACATTATCGCTTTTAGTCACATTTTCTACAAATCCAGAAGAAAGATTATCCAAAACAATTATCCTATTTTCGGACTGGCTTAACTTTTCAACAAGCCTGCTGCCTATCGCTCCAGCTCCACCTGTAACTAGTATATTTTTCATAGCTTTTTAAAATTTTTTCTTTAGCACTTTAATTATTCTCTGCGAGGCTTTGCCGTCCCAAAACTTAGGAGCCTTTTTCAACTGTGCCTTTCGCTTACTATTTAGAATTCCCTTTGCTTTTGATACTATGTTTTCCGTACTATTTCCGACAATAGTATTAGTTCCTTCAAAAACAGTTATAGGCCTTTCAGTATTTTCTCTTATAGTCAGACAAGGGATATTTAAGATCGTTGTTTCTTCCTGTATCCCCCCCGAATCGGTCATCACTAATTTTGAACTCACCATTAATTTAGCAAAATCTAAATAACCCAAGGGCTCGATAAGTATCAAGTTCTCAAGATTCTTTATGAATGACAACAGCCGGAATTTCATTATCATTTTCATTGTCCTCGGATGAACGGGGAAAACAACCGGAATTTCTTTCTGAATAACAGCTACTGCATTTAATATGTTTTGAAGTGTCTCTTTATCATCAACATTGGAAGGTCTGTGAATAGTTAAAGAAGCGTATTTTTTTTCTCTAATGCCATTTTTTTTTAATATTTTAGATTTTTGAGCTGTCTTTTTTATTTTACGAAGCGAATCTATCATCACGTTGCCAACAAAATAAATCTTATCTTTAGAAATTCCTTCATTTAATAAATTCGTCTCATCATTTTCCGAAGCAGTAAACAGAATATCTGAAACTGCGTCTGTAACAACCCTGTTGATTTCTTCCGGCATTGATCTATCAAAACTGCGTAAACCAGATTCTACATGTGCTACCCTTATTCTCTGTTTCACGGCAGCAACTGAGCAAGCTAACGTAGAATTAATGTCCCCAACAACTACAACCAGATCTGGTTTTTCTTTTAGCAGTCTCTTTTCAAACTCAATCATGATCCTTCCTGTTTGTCGACCATGGTTTCCGGTAGCAGCCCCCAGAAAAATATCCGGCTTTTTTAGTCCCAGGTTTTTAAAAAAAATGTCCGACATGTTCCAATCATAATGCTGACCTGTGTGAACTATTATAGGTTTAAAATGAGCGGGGTACTTTTTCATTTCCTCATAAACCGGGGCAACTTTCATGAAGTTAGGTCTTCCACCGGCGACCAAAAAAACTTTGCTCGCCGAACCTTGATATTTTTTACTATACGTTTTCACTGCATTCATAAATGAGCTTTAAACCTAATGCTGTATAACAGAATCGACCTGCAATCCTTGAAAATTTGAAAAATTTTAACAAAACAGATGTTTAAAGTCAAAAAAAGAGAAATTGACCTACCCTAAATCTTAGTACCACCCGTAGAGTGATGATTTTCTATGCCGTCAGTTGTAGCTTAGCGGAAACTGAGGGCATAGATTGAAACGTTTCTGGTGCTGGCGGTCGATATCCCAGTGAACTGTGAGGTCT
>DASCNB010000201.1:0-36192 GCA_036011265.1 Nitrospinota bacterium
TTGGGAGTTAATTGTATAGGGAGGGCAAAGATGGAAATCATCCCGAAAAGGCAGATAATAATAACGCCTACGAGTACTGTGACAGGATTTCTGATTGCGAAGTTAATTAAAGCCATAGCAGTAAGTTGTCAGGGATCAGGGATCGGAGTCCAGGGATCTGACAAGGTAAAAGCTCTCAACCCCTGATCCCCGGCCCCTGATATTATTGATTAAGAATCTTCAAAGACATTCCCGGACGGAGTCTTTCCCCGCCTCTGGTAACAACCGGGTCTCCGGGAGAAAGATCGCCCTTCACTTCTATTAAACTTTTTCTTTGAATTCCTGTTTTAACAGGAACCATCTTAGCTTTGTTATCTTTATTCACCACGTATACTACATTTTGTCCTCTTGAAACTGTTATAGCGTCCTGTGGAACAAAGAGAGCTTTTCTTTCAGCTCCATAAGGGAGCATTCCCTTAACCATCATTCCTATTTTTAAGAGTACTTCCAGATTACGGAGAACCAGCATTACAGGAAAAGTTCTTGAGCCTTTTTGGGCTTCCGGAATAATCTGATACACCTTTGCAGTGAACGTCCTGTCAGTAAAAGCATTGACCTGGACATCCACTTCGGTTCCGATATTGATCTGGCCAACAATCGATTCCGGTACAGGAAGAGTAATACGTATAGGGTCTATCTGAGAAATTCTAAAAACCTGTTGTCCCCCGGAAACCCATTCTCCTATTTCAATAATTTTATCAACAATAACTCCGGCGAATGGCGCGAAAATAGTAGTTTTCTTTAGCTGGTCTTCTAATAAAGCAACTTTTGATTTTTTTACGTTTACCGATGCTTCGGATTTTGCAATCTCTTCTTTTCTGGTTCCTTCAAGGGACAAATCGTAAGCAAATTTTTTCTGATTATAAGCTCTTTCCGCAGCGTCTGCTTCTAATTGCGAGTTGGTAAGGAGTCTCTTGTCAATTACTTTGTCATTGAAGAGCCGCTTGTTTCTTTCATACTCATTTTTTGCTATTGTCCGGAGGGCCACGGCTTCATTCATTGCGGCTTTTGCTTCTTCTATTTCCAGAGGACGGTTTCCCGCTTTTAATTCTTCCAGGTTTTTAACGGCTTCCTCTACCTCTGCTTTTGCTTCCATGATGTAAATTTTTAGCTGGGAATTAGAAAGCTGGAGCAAGGGGCGGCCTTTTTTAACCATGTCTCCTTCTTCAATAAATATTTTCTCAACAATTCCCTCCACTTCAGAGCCGATTCTGGATACCCTTGGAGATTCAACGCTGCCAACAATAGAGATCGTTTCCCGAACGGTTTCGTTTTTTACTTTTTCTACTCTAACGCCGGTAGCGGGAGGAGGTCCTTTTTTCTTGTCTGGGCCTCCCTTTTCGGAATGCGATTCCGTGTAAAAAAGCAGAGCAGATGAAAAAATTAATAAAAGGATAAAATATCGAAATAATTTTTTTTTCATTGTTTTTTATAAGAATCCAAGTTTAATGCTCCGGCACTGTGCACAGAAACCTGCAGCAACCTCCCTATAATAGTCAGGTTTTTTAAGAATAGAATCATCTGCATCTTATCGGCAAAATTGTGATGAAATATTAATGTTACTGGAACCAGGAACATAAAAAATGCCCGTACTCCCCATTCAGCTATATAGCCTAATGTCAAAAACTGTACTTTGTCTCAAAGTAGATTCGATCATTATTGTTGAATTGACCGATGAAACCTTTTGCTTCTCCTTCTATAATATCAGCTCCAAGAGTTAGTTTTATCTTATCCGTTAGATCATAAACTGTTTTTGGCCGAATCAAAAAGACTCCGTTATTCGCGTCATAAAGTATTAAAAGATCAGGCTTCAGCGTCTCATTCATGAAATTGCTTTGGAAAAAAATTGAAAAAATATTTTTGATTTCATCGTCTACCATACCCTCTTTATGATTAAAAATAATTTCCTGGATAAATTGCCCATTTATCAACAAATTATCATTAACAGTGTAGTCTGCTCCAGTCATATAAAATAGATTGTTTTTCCTGGTCACTCCTTCAGCGATGTCTGCTTCGTTAATCTTGAAAAACTTACCGATGTTAAAGGCAAATTCTCCTTGCGGAACCCATTTCCCAAAGGCATTATTGAATGTAAAGCCTATAGTATGATGCCTGTGATGTTCAGGAAACACCTTCTTTTCAGATTCTTCTTCTTTAATATGTAAGGCAGGAGAATCATCCCATGTGTAAAAGTAGCTTGAAGAGATATCCCAACCTCCTAAAAATCTTGAAAGACGTAATCCTATTTCCATGTTTTCAAAACCATCATCCGGTCTTGAGGTGGGCTTAAAGGGATACGAAGAAGATGACGGTATGGACCATTCAGACCCTGTTTCTGCCGGTCTATCAGGTTCGAAATCAGGGATAAATAGATTTTCTATCTCATATTCACCCAGGGAATATTCAAGCTTTAGCATCCAGAGGGGAATTCGACTGTCTATAAAATCATCGAGAATGAACTCCCTGAAATCCTGAGGATTTATGATATCTGTAATCTTTAATCCTACTGCTTCACCCCATATAACCTGTTGTCTCCCAAGGCGGAAAGATAAGTCACTGATTGATCCTTCTACATATAGTTCCCTCAGAATGTCTTTGGTTTTGAAATTCGTTTTGTATTCCCGCGATACTTCAGCACTATAATTATCCAATTCGTAAGCCGCATCATATTTGAGCCATGTGAGTCCATAAAGGCTGAACTCATCAGAGAAATTAAACGATGTCTCAAGTTGAAAAAGATTCTGAACTTTGGGAAAAATATGAGGGGAGTTTACTCTGTGTGCTGTTTCGTTTTCCAAATAGCCGTTTGTCTCAAACTTATCCTGAATCATTTCTATCATCGGGTTGATTTTCGAAATCTCATTAGTAGCAGCGCTAATAAAATCTCCCGTAAAAAATATGGAGATACAAATAAAAACCAGCAATGTCAGACAAAGTCTCATCCTCTCACCATACTTACTATCATTATGTTTGCATGGACGCCGCTAATATTCCGACAGACTCTTGTAACCATGCCCCTTGCCCCCTGACCCTTAAAGGCTTATTCATTTTTTTATTCCCTTTTTTATACGTTTTTTTGAAAACAAGTTATCTTTAATACTGTTGTTGAACCTTACATTGCTAATATCTATTGTTGTTTGATGACCGCTTTGATGGTTTTGCATATGCATTTGCTCCGGCGCCCACACTTCCTGTACCCTCTGCCACCTGGTTTTCAAAGTCTTAAGTATCTTTCCCTTCCTGTCATAGAATATGGTTTTATTATCGATCCAGTTACTTTTGTCTACCCAGGTTATTTTTTTGCTATACATGTAATCTTTATCAACTGGAATGCTTTCGATTACATAAGAATCGACTTTTTCATGAATTTCACTCCTGAGCAGATTATGTGTATCCTCCTCCACCTGCCTGTCACCCATATCATCAAAAGTAAAATCAGTTCCCATAAAAGAATCTTCTTTACCGCTTGAGGAGATGCGCCTGACTTTTCTAAGGGCTGGAAGATATAACCACTGATCATCGTCCTTTTTAATATCTACATAGCTCCAGTTAAGAAACCCCGTATTCTTTACATCAGGTGGTGATTTGAAAAACATAATGGTTTTTTCATCAAAACTATTCTTTCCATCATAATCTTTCCAGTACCGAATTGTTTTACGTATCCTTTTTTTGCCTCTTTTATTAATAAGAGTAAAAACAGCTTCCGATATTTGGTCATCTCCGTCTTCTCTTTGGTCTACGCGGGTCATGATATCCAGTCCGGATAGTTCAGCAGAAAAAGCAATCGAAACAGGAATTATAAAAAATGACAGAAGCACAAGAGATACGGTTCTACGCTTCATATGAACCTCCTTTTGGAAAAATAAATTTTGGTTTAAAACTATTAATTAATACCGGTAGCAGGGTTACAGTTATATAAAAGCAGAGCACCATGACAGAGGCTACCATTATGCCTAATTTAACTTGTGGATAGAGGTTTGCCTTTAAAAGCACGAGGAAGCCGATTGTTACGACAAGGGCGTTAAAGAATATGGCTTTGCCTGCCGTCACCATGGTGTTTAAAGTGATAGTTAAGAGCTCTTGATGTTTTCGCGCTTCCAGACGATACTTGTTTATGAAATGGATGGAGTAGTCCACACCTACTCCCAGCGCGATGCCTGAAGTCAGCGCGGTTCCAACTTCCAGGGGAAAGCCAATTAAACCCATAACAGCGTAAATAATAAGTGTTGATAGACTAACCGGAATGATATTCAACAACCCCGCAAAAAAAGAATGAAACTCAAACGAAGTTAATAAAAAAATGGCAATAATCGCGATTATAATACTCAGGATTTGACCCTTTATGATAATATCAACAAAAGCATGCATCGTATAGGCAGTGCCTGCCAGATAGACCTTTGTCTTTTCAGAAGGAAAGTTTTTCTGGATAAATATTTTTAATCTTTCTATTATTCGCACTACAGGGCGAGAATGGTCTGTGTGTATATTTGCCCTGACATTGGCCTGTTTATATTCATAGTCCACTACATCATCAAAATCTTCAGGATCACCGGAAAAGGAATAGAGAAGAAGATATTGCGCCACAAGTTCGCGAGAGTCAGGGATAACTTCCATTTCCCTGCGGTCTTCATTCATTACGCGGTTCATGCGCTTAATAAACTCCGATACAGAGAGAGTATCTCCAACCTCCGGGAATTCTTCCAGGTAGGATTGCAATAGATCAATTTTCCTGAGCATATCAGGAGACTTCATTGAATCTGTTTCATCAGTTTCAATAACCACGTTTAAACTTGTAGTGCCACTGAACTTTTTGTTCAGTACAGCATCTGCCTGCCTTATAGGACTGTCTTTACGAAACTCTGAAAGGAGGCTTGCGTCTACATAAATCGTCGAAATACCATAAATAGATACGAATATAACTACTGCTGTCACGGCGGTAATGATGCGGTGCCGGTGGAATATATAGTTTCCGAAAAAGTGTAAAAACCGGCCGGAAAGTGTGGCTTTGTTTAATTCATTTCCTGCTTTCATTCTTTTAACAACTCCCCGTGGGGCATGGAGCTTCATAAGAACAAGAGCGGCAGGAATGAACGTGAGTGAGAAAATCATGGCATATATAATTCCCACCGCTGTAAAGATTCCAAAAAATCGTATTGGAAGCATCTGAGAGGAGAGATTGGCGAGAAAGCCGGCGGCAGATGTGATAGAAGTCATTATTACAGGCGCGTTCATTTCATGCATCGTGTTAAGAACAACCGTCTTCCTGTCTTCATCCGGGTTTTCAAGAAATTCGTCGTAATATTTACTTAAAATATGGATACCATCAGCGACTCCGATAGCTACCAGAATTACAGGCATCATAGTAGTAATGGTATACATGTGGATTCCGAGGATTGCCATAGTGGACATTGTCCAGAGTGTGGAAATGATTACAACCAGGAGGGGAAGAAATATACCCCTTAAACTACGGAAGGTGAGAAAAAGAACAACTATAAGAAGAAGGAGAATTAAAGGGAGCATGCTCTGCATATCCTGGGGCATATAAAGACCAAATACTCCTTCGATCACAGGCCTGCCCGCGATATAAACTTTGTCGTTGGTTTTTCTTGCTTTCAGTATTTCGTCAATTGCTCCTTTAACCTTGAAATAGAGTTCTCCCAGAGGGGTACCGTCTTCCGCTTCCGCGAGGATTATAGTGGCTGTCCCGTCTTTTGATACAATAGAGCCGACAAACATATCATTACCATAAATGGACTTTTTCAGCTTACGAACTTCTTCATTGGTTTTTAGAAACTCTTCCATGAACGGGGAGACGTCCATCCCTTCTTCCGTTCCTAAAATATTATCAAGAGTAGATAAACTCACGAGATCGTCTTTTGTTCTTGAATTTATTCCTTCTATAAGTTTAAGCCTGTCTGTTATTTCTTTAACCAGTGAAAGACTTTTTAAATTAAATATGCCATCAGGACCCTCATTAACAATACCTATTACGATCATATCCTTAACACCGAATATCTCTTCCAGCTTATTTTTGTTGATATAAGCGTCCATTTCTTTGGGAAGCATTGATTCAATATTAGTCTCCATCTTAAGATCAGAAAGCCTTGAAAAGAAAAAGACCGTAATAATAATGGTTAACAGGAGAGTTGTTTTAGGGAACTGGACAACTTTTTTGGTGATTTTATTAGCAATATTATTCATATTATTTTTACATTAACATGCTTGTGCGCATGCATCTGTTCTTCAACGTGAACCTGCTCGTATTCGTGAACTTGAACTTGCACGTTTTTTTAACGGCACATCTTTGTCAGCATGGATACAATTCGAGTTAATAGGTTTTTCCCTTCATCGTGGACCGGCTCTTTAATCAATCCAAGAATTTTACAGGCATCTAAAATGGCACCACACTCCATTGCAGACCCCCGGGCAGTTGCGTAAAATCGCTGTTTATCTTTCTGACTTGTTTTTCCCGTCCCTTCCGCAATATTTAAAAGTATCGAAAGAGACGCACGGTTAAGCTGGTCCTTGAGGACTGAATTTCCTTTTGGAACCTTTTCAAGAATCCTTACAGCTAAAGCAAAGAACTCAATAGATCGTTGGTAAACATCTAATTTTTCGTGATCCAACATTATTAGCTTCTCACGTTCACGTATACGAGCACGGGTACGTTCACGAGCACGGGTATGTGCACAGGTGTGAAGGATAATAAATAATTATTTCGTTGACCCTGATCCTTGACTCCTCAACCCCTGAAACCCAAAACGGTTATCTACTTTTTCAGTCCCTCTACCACTAGACGGATGACATTTCTGGCCATTCGTTGAAGATCTTCAAGGGAATATAACACCATAAAAGATGGGGCCATAAATTTTGTTGTAGCGTTTAAAACCGCTTCGGCAGCAACTTCAGTATCATCAAACTTAAACTCCTTGGTTTCCCTGCCTTTTTTAAGAATTAAGCTAATCAGCGACTGAATGTTTTTCAAATGTTGATCCAGAAGTTTTCTTTGCCGTCGGGTGATAAATTCTATCAGTTCATAAATCTTTTTCTGCTGGGAAAACTCCTCAAAAGAGTACTCGAGGTTTTTTAGGACAAAAGAAAGTAAAAGATCAGTAACATCGGATTTGTGGTTTTCCACTAACTTTCTTAAAGTCTCTTCTCGCAATTGCATGCATTGAACAGCGATTTGAGTAATAATTTCTTCTTTATTCTGAAAGTACCGATAAAGGTTTCCTGCAGTCATATCGCAGTCGTTTGCGATCTCTGCCATAGTGGTTTTGTTATAACCATAATGATTAAATCGCTCATTTGCCGCGTCAAGAATTTGTTTTTTTATCTCTATCTTTTTTTCCATAGAATAAAGGATGGCACAAGAGGCTTAATGTGTCAAGATTAAACAATAAATTTTTTATTTAATATTTACTTTTGAGAAATCTCGAAGTAATCGAGAAGCTAGTTCAAGTCTTCGCAGGTATTCAGCTGTGGACAAATCTGCGAAGCCACGCTAGCGGGGCAAAGCAAATTCACTTTCTTAGCCTCACGATTTCCTCGAGATGACTTCATAATCTAATTTTTTCTATCTTGAGTAATCGAGAAGCTAATTTTATTTTTTTTCAGTCTCACAATTTCTTCAAGATTGAAAGGATTCCCCCTAGCAAAGGGGGAGGCAGGGAGTTGTGTTTTTATTATTTGTCTTTTGGCGTTTGCAATATGGCGGTTTACTTCCCTCTATCAAGAGGGGTCTTGTCCTGCGCAAAGCCGAAGGGTGTTGCCTCCCGAAGCGGGGTGTGCTATTGGGGAGGAGTTTTTCCTATACAACCTTCTTTTTGAATAATCACACTGTCGGTTTAAATTATAAGCATAAAGCGGAGAGGCTTCGCAACCGAATGGAGCTTTAGCTCCGATGAGCTAACAAAAAAACTTGTTTAGCTTTGCATAAGGCGCTGTACTCTGCATAAGTCGTTGTAAAAGGCAAAAACTAAACAACGACTAAAAAAAGAAAGAACTAACAGCGTCTAAAAAAAAGCTTTTGTAGAGTAATATCATATGTGCCCGATGCAGGGATTGCACGGAATTGTAAGCGGGCAACCCCCTTATCGGACTCTTTACGGTTGTTCCGTATCAAGCTTCACTAGATTGGCTTTTGGAGACGACGAATTGTCATTGATCATTGCTTCCAAGAGGCCCTGTCGAGCGACTATTGCTGAAATGGCTTCCTTAAGTTGGGTGTTTTCAGTCTTGAGGACCTCTAATTTTACCAGTTCTTCTTTAAGCGAGGCATTATCCGCCCTTGCGCTTTCATTCTCAGTCTTAAGTTCCTGTATAGCTTTAACCATTAGCGGAATGAACTCGTTGTATTTCAGGCCTTTGGTCTGCTCTTCATCATCTTGAGTCAATACAGCATCCGGTAAGACTTTCTCTACTTCCTGGGCTACAAAACCAATTTGAGTTCCTTCCATCCCACTATCAACCGGTTTTTTCCACTCGTATGTAACGGGCCGAAGATTAGCCATTATACTCAACGCACTGTCAGTAATAGACCGCACATTTTTCTTGTGACGAATATCAGAAAGTGCGCCAGCAGCGCCGGTAGCATATGCTGATCCCTCCACCCATAACGTGTGACCAGAGTATTCTGATCTGCCGATGGCGACGTCGTCAAATGTATGTATAACTGGGTTAGGGTATGTATACGGTTGCACACCAAAATTAGTATCCCAATCAGAGACAGCCATATCGAGCTGGGACTCACCTTGAGAATTCGACAATGACAAAAGGAAAGACCCTGGAATTGTAGGAGGAAGCTCGACAATGACCTGTTCACCGATCGGATCGCCGCCTGGAATTGTCCCCAGCACAGAATCGTAAGTATCTCCCACAAAATCCATGGAAAGAACAGTAAGAGGTATCTCACCAAAGACGATGATCGGTTCATTGCCATCATGGAGGTTTACACCCATGATTTCAATAGCATCCTGGCCTTCATAGGTGGTTTCCATTGCTCCTGTAATATAAACGCCGTCCGCACTGTCCATTTCATCACCCGTTCCGATGTAGGCTACCGGGCCTTGAGGACCCTCCGGACCCTGCGGGCCTGCCGGTCCCGCTGGACCTTCCGGACCACCTGCCGGTCCCGCCGGACCTTGCAGTCCAGTGGGATCGCCAACCCATTGTCCATTGCTGTCGATAACGGTGGTCCCATTAATTGCCACATCTCCGGCTACATCCAGCATGGCTGCTGGAAGCGATATGCCGATGCCGACGCCAGAAGCTTGAAGAGACAACGGTTTTGGTCCTACACCTTGAAGATGTGCAGCAATCTTCCCATAACCTCCACCAGCATCCTCATAGCCTAAAACCAGAATTTTGTCTTGATCACCTGCACCGAGTCTAAGTTGTGATCCATTTCCATCGCCAACAACTGTAAGAGTAGACAATGGATTTGACGTACCGATGCCGACATTGCCCTGATTATAATATGTTTTCAAACCATTTAATTCCCATACAGAGGACGTTGGATTGTCCAGAATAGGATTGTCCGGTGCAGTAACAGTGATATCTAAATGAGAATCACCTTGAGAATTCGACAAAGACAAAGGGAAAGACCCTGGAGTAGAATCTGGATGCTCGACAAAGATTACTTCACCAATCGGATCGCCGCCTGGAATTGTCCCTAATACAGAATCGTAAGTATCTCCCACGAAATCCAGGGAAAGAACAGTAAGAGACGTTCCGCCAAACATGATCACCGGGTCAACTCCCTGATGGAGATTTATGCCATTTATTTCAATAGCGTCTTGACCATTATAGGTGGTTTGCATTGCTCCTGTAATATAAACGCCATCCGCGCTGTCTATTATACTCTTAGCGGCAGTTGACTGTATGCTGCCATCTGAGAAAATTATTTCATCTTCAGTAAGAACAAGTGAATTCGCACCCACATGCAACGTACCGGTAATTTTTGCGTTACCTTCAACGTGCAGCTTTTCCTCAGGACTCGTTGTGCCAAGGCCGACGTTTCCCTGAGTAAAATATGTGTCCGAACCATCCGATTCAAATGGACCTGCCGGGCCCTGTTCGCCCTGTGGTCCTTGAGGACCTTCAGCACCTGCCGGTCCCGCCGGACCCTGCAATCCCATAGCCCCTGCAATACCTTGCGGACCTTGCGCGCCATCAGCACCATCTATGCCATCTAAGCCAGCTGTCCCTTGAGGACCTACTGCGCCATTCAGTCCGGCTATGCCTTGAGGCCCTTGTGGTCCTGGAAGACCCTGAATTCCCTGTTCACCCTGCAGACCTTGTGCACCGTCAGCGCCGTCTAAACCAGCTACACCCTGCGGCCCTTGATCTCCGGTATCTCCTTTCGGACCTTGTGCTCCATCAGTGCCATCGGCTCCTGCCGGTCCCGCCGGACCTGCAAGACCCTGTATTCCTTGTTCGCCTTGAAGACCCTGCGGGCCTGTTGCACCGTCAGCTCCATCCAGGCCAGCAATACCCTGTGGACCTTGTGGTCCTACTGCTCCATCTGTACCATCAGCGCCTGTTGGTCCTGCCGGACCTGCAACACCCTGGATTCCCTGATCACCCTTGTCTCCTTTTTCTCCTGGTAATCCTTGAGGTCCTTGTAGACCCTGTTCGCCTTGAAGACCCTGTGGTCCTGTTGCACCGTCAGCCCCTGCTGTACCTGCCAGACCTTGAATACCTTGATCACCCTTATCTCCCTGCAAACCTTGAGGCCCTTGTGCTCCATCAGCCCCAGCTGATCCAGCCGGACCTACCGGACCAATTGCACCATCAGCGCCTGCTAACCCAGCTACACCCTGCGGCCCTTGATCTCCGGTATCTCCTTTCGGACCTTGTGCTCCATCAGTGCCATCGGCTCCTGCTGATCCCGCCGGACCTGCAACACCTTGAACTCCCTGATCACCTTGAGGACCTGCTGCACCATCGGCCCCTGCCGGTCCTGCCAAACCCTGAATACCCTGATCACCCTTATCTCCTTTTGGTCCCTCTATACCTTGCTCACCTTGCGGACCTTGAGGTCCTGTTGCGCCATCTGCACCGTCTAAACCAGCGATGCCTTGTATTCCTTGTTCACCTTGAGGTCCTTGTGCGCCATCAGCGCCCGGTAGTCCAGCAATACCTTGAGATCCTTGTTCTCCGGTATCACCCTTCGGACCTGTTGCACCATCAGCACCTGCTATACCTTGAAGGCCTTGTTCACCTTGAATACCCTGTTCACCTTTATCTCCTTTGGGTCCCTCTGATCCTACTGCACCGTCAGCACCTGCTAAACCCTGTGGACCTGCCGGACCCTGTGGCCCTGTCGGGCCTGTTGGTCCAGCAATTCCTTGCGGCCCCTGTTCTCCGGTATCCCCCTTCGGGCCCTCTGGACCCTGAGGTCCGGTTTCACCCTGTGGACCTTGTGGTCCTTCCGGGCCTTCGGATCCGGGAGTTGGCTCCATCTCATTGATCTGACTCTGCAAATCTCCAATCTTTCGGTTCAATTTAGCGATTTGTTGTGGAATACCTTTGCCCTTCTTCTTCTTTTTTTTCCTCTTCTTTTTATCATCATCGTCAGCAGCGTATGCCATACTAGACAACACAGGGTTGTCGTTGAGCGATATGCCTCCCCAGCCGGCAAAGAGGAATACAAAGGTAATACTGAAAATTATTAATAACTTTGCTGATAATCGATTCATGCTCTTCTCCTTTCATTTAGAAATTGTCAAAATTATTTCTCAATCTTACGTGTCATATTTTATAAGCCGTTGGCTTCCAGGAACCTCTTATAGATGGGATGGTTTTGCACATGCCGAAACATCGGTCTCTCTGGAGGCAGATATTCCATCTCTTCGCCGTACTTCTCCCTGATCTCCTCCGGCAGTTCAACGTGCTTTGAATGCAAAAATCTCAGGACTTCCGGGTCATGCCGGATATGTGGTGGAAGCTTGTAAAAGGAATTATTCACTGGTTTCTGAGTTATCTTAATCCCCGGGTTATAAAAGGACTTGGATAAGGTTTGAACTGCTCGGCTTGTTGACGTTTGCATTACCTTTTTCGTGCGGTCAGACAGCGAAGTGTTTACTGTTCCCGTTGATTGTGAGGTAGTTACATTATATTGTCTCTCCCCGAAAATTCAAATCCGGCTCTTCGCCAAGTCCTCCGACCAAATTTGCATTGTGTTGTAGTCGCTGAGAAGTTGTTTTACTGCCGATTTCCAGTTGTTTGTTTTTGAAGGAGAGTAAACTGTTTCATCGCTCACGCTGTTTGCTAAAATGAAGGTTATTCCTGTTTCTGAAGAAATATCCTTTAAAACCTCTTCTAATGGTAAAAAACCATTGTATTGGATAGTTCTTGAATCTGTTATTCCCACAAACGACGTTGCTTTTCGAAATAGCTTAGAAAACAAACCGGGTTTGGAAGCTGATCTGTTTTGGATTGGGTGCTGAAATGTTGTGGAACCAGAGCGGGCTTTATTATTGCGTGATTCTGCTATGGCAAATGAATAGGCCCCAAAAATAAGGGCAAAGATAGTTTGAGCGAAAATGAATTTCTTCATATTATTTTCACACGTCTTCTCTTATCTAAAACTTTGTAAAACATTTGCTAAGTAAGCACAGCTTAGTCCTACCAAATATTTTTACCACTGAGAATGTTTATTTTGTACTGACAGAACCCCTGGTTACTTCATTTACCTTGGCCAGTAATACATATATGTTACATAAAGTATCACAACAGATGCTCTTTTATGGTTGGAGATATTACACAAAATGAGCTTATTTTGCAAGCAAGGATGTTACATTTTTTTGTAACCTATGTTACAAAAAAACGTAACCTAAATTAGAAAGAATCCAGGATGTCGACTCTTAGGAGAGAAGCTTCCTGCTACATAAAACAATCCTTTTATCAACTACTTATGAGTTGATAATTGAAAAAGGATGTTTATATCTGCATTGTCTGCTTCGATTGGGGTGAAACTGCTCTCTCTTATTGGGGATTTAAATTCAGGCGAGGCATCGAAAACCCAGGAAAGACTATTGGAGAATCAGAGAACTTCTCTTTTCAAGATGGCTTCGTCAAAAATGGTAATTTTTTTTCCTTCTATTTTAAGACAACCCCTGATTTGAAATTCATTGAGAATACGACTTAAAGTCATTCTCGTGATACCGGACATGGAAGCCATTTCCTGGCGGGATAGAGGAAGATCCAGAATGATTTGATTGTTATCTTTTACTCCTTTAACTTCTATCAGATCCAGCAAAATTTTTGCGACTTTTCCGTAAGCGTCGAAGAATGAAAGGTTGGCTACTTTTTCATTAGTTTTTCTTAATCGTCGACAAAGAATAGCCACCATGTTAAGAACAATATCCGTATGTTCTTTAATTAAATTAATGAATTTTTCCCGGTGGATGAGGAATGCTATTGTATCTTCAATAGCTGACACAGTGGCAGATCTGAACACACCGTCTACGAGCGACATTTCTCCGAAATAATCATTTTCACATAATATATTCAGGATTGATTCTTTACCATCAGAATCGTTTAAAGCGATTTTTACTGAACCGCTTATTATTATAAAGAGGACATTCCCAGGGTCACCCTCGTGAAAAATTATTTCGTTCTTCCTGTATTGTTTTTTATTAGCAATAAGAAGAAGTTCATTAAGATGTTCTTCTTTTAATGATGAGAAGATCGGTATCTCGGTGAGAGTGTTTATTATAGACTTCATTTCAAATGTATTTTATTAAAAAAACAATATTTTTAAAAGTAATAATACCTAATAAAATAAAGTAATAAAAGCTTATATGTTACGTTATTTTGTAACATAAGTTACATAATAAATCTTCTGATTTTGAATGTGCTACTCCGCACCGCCTGTTAAGATTTGGGGTGAGTATAAAGCTTATCTTTTTCATGATACCCGAACCCTGGCAACTGGTCCATTGATACCTGACTGCATGTTTACTACATCTGTCAGCTATCATCGGTCAGGGTTCGGCTTAATACGCAATGACACGGTCATTGCACTTCAGAGGCGTATAGAATCATCCATCAGAGGAAGGTTGTCCCCGAATAGCATTCGCCAGGGGGGCAGGCAGGACAAACATTTCCCTTGACATCACGAAGATGGAGATCTTGCAATTAGTTGAATTTATGATTATATTATTGATAGGGGAGTGTAAATCTTTTTAAGGAATGGAAGTTATGCGAAAAAAAAATAATGTAAGATATTGTCGTTATTTTTATATATTTTTTGTTGTTGTGGTTACTTTTTTAACAAATACCGGGACAGAGTCAGAGGCCTGTGAAGTTTTTATTAAAATGGAAAATGGCAAGTTCATCCCAAGAACAATTACAATTTCGTCGGGAGATAAGGTCACATGGGTTGATGTAGACGACAACACTCATCACACACGGTCTGGAAAAACTAAAAATTCAAATGACTCGGGCAAAATATGGCATTCTCCGGTAATGCTCCCCGGAGAGACGTTTTCTCATACTTTCACAAAAGCAGGTGAATACGATTATACATGTCCAATGCACTTCATGGCGAATTATGGCGAAAAAGAAGGAATGGTTGGTACAATTATTGTCAAAGATGGTCACAAGGTTAATTATGCTGATTTAAGTAAACCCCGGGTCAGTGCTGATTCTAAAGCAGACATCTTTTTCCAGGTCAAAGTTTTAAAAGTTGATTACAAAAAGAGAAATTTACAGGTACAACATGCTCATGGGAGAAAGTTTGTATTTCACATACCAAAATCAAAAGGTTGGGATGCGACGCTTAAACGGATTTTTCCTGGGCGTGAAATCCAAATCCGGGCTGAACGATCTGAAAAACAATATATTCCAAAACAAATAGTAATTTCCACTTTACCATTTTTACGAAGTTACGTAAATTAGACGGTATTGGGGACAGGGAGTACGTCTCGTCAAATGCGCGTTCTGTTCTAACACATCACGATTACCCAGAACTCCTTGTCTTCTACAGAAGATTTCTCACCTGATTATTATGAAAAACGGTTTTGGTCAACAGCCTGTCAAGATTTAACCCTACAAACCCTGGCTTGAAGATTTCTTTTATTATTCTTTGAAAGAAGAAGAGAATACAAAAAGGCCATGAAAATCAAGTTGCTAATCACTTTCAACAGCAAGTGGTTTTTTTTCTATTTCCGTTTTCTTTATTGCCACCCCATCGACTTCCTCCGGGAGTTCAATCTGATGGTCTTCGCTAAACTGATAATCTTTAAATACATGTTCAGCAGTAAGCAATTGATATGTCCCACCCGGTAACTTACAGGTAGTGTCTTTTAACCGGTGTACAGTATGGCCACATGTCCAGCATTGATAAATCTGCATATGTGTGCATAGACAAATTTTATCTTTAACAAGAAAACGTTCTCCATTATTTCTATCCAAACCATCAAAATAAGCTTTAAGGTAAGCACAGTCTCCATTTCTATCCAATAAGTACCCTAAAGCTTCACAGTTTGGTCTTGTTTTGGCCCTTAGTCCCGGAGATTGTAAAAGCATGCGCATAGGATAGCCGGTTGGAGAAACGGTATTAACAACAACATTTTCTTCTTCCGCTTTAAAATACTGCTGTTTCACAGAGTCCGGAAGCCCTGACTCATGAGTTACTGTGAACCGTGTTGCTACCTGGATGGCTGAAGCTCCTAACTGCATAAATTCAACACCGTCTGTGCCTGTGAAGATCCCTCCCGCAGCAATGACAGGAATCTTGAGATCTTCTTTTTCTAAAAAAAATAAAACTTCTCTTACAATAGTTTTTAAATCATACTGCTTCCAATTATCGGCATCAAAGCCAATATGTCCGCCTGCTAAGGGACCTTCAACAATAACATAATCGGGATGACGTTTTAATCTGGATGCACGACGAAGAAAAAGTTTTAAAGCCCTGGCAGAAGAAACAATAATTCCAAATTTAACATCACGAAAACGGGCATGGTGCTGGACCAATGCTAAAGATTGCAAATGAAGCCCTGCGCTCAGGCTAATGCCATCGATTCCAGCATCCATAGCTGCAGTTAAACGTGTTTTTAATGTTTCTCGTGGGTTATTCATTGTCAGTTTTTCCATACAGTTAAGGAAAATAGCCCCTTCTCCTTGCTTGGATTCCATGGTTTTACTGACATATAGCCGCTGTGCTTCAGCTAATTCATCCAGATCAAAGTGAACTCCTGATTTGTCTCTGTTTTTAATATTCGATTTAAAGCGTTCCCTTTTCTTTTTAACAAATTGGGTACCGGAACATTGATCAGAAACAGCAGGTGATTCTGCATCTGTAATGTGCCCAATACCTCCTAATCTTGCAGCTTCAACAGCAAGTTCCAATGTGGAAATATTTACACCCATGCCGCCTACAATAATTGGCAGAAACTCTTTATCACCAAGTTTTAATCGAAAATCATCTAATTTCATAATTGGTTAGTCCAAAGTATATTTACTGTTATTACGTGGGTTTTATTTTGACCAACGAATAATATATGAGTTAACTTTACAAGTTATCACAAACAATTTTGCATTGCCAATACCTTATTATTTCGGATCCGAAATATCATTTTCAGATATTTGGAGGAGAAATAAAAGTAGAAAATTTTACCCGGAGTTTTCTGATATCTTTTCTGTTTTTAATTTTTGTGTTTTTTAGTTCCACTGCAACTTTTAAATAACTTAAGTTTTTGATATAATTTGTTGTGCTTGAAATAGATAAGCGTATGTTATTGGTCATGAACTTTAATAACAGGAGAATAGATTATGAATGAAACAAACTTTATTGATGGCGTGAATTATGGGCCTTTGGCGTCTTTAGCAGGTAGATGGGAGGGAGATAAGGGCAAAGACCTGGCTCCGGAACCGGATGGTGAACAAGAGACCCCTTATTATGAAACTCTTACGTTTGAAGCTATTGGCGATGTAACGAACGCAGAATCCCAGACTTTATCCGTCCTGCGCTACCATCAGGTAGTTAGCAAAAAGTCGGATAACCAAATTTTTCATGATGAAACAGGCTATTGGATGTGGGATCCAAAGACGGATACCATTATGCATTCTCTGGTAATACCCCGCGGCGTCTGCGTACTGGCAGGCGGGAAAGCAAATTCTGCCGGAGGACCGGCTACGGTCCTTGACGTTAAGGCTGTTTCAGGTGATAAGGATTGGGGAATTATACAATCTCCCTTTATGCAGGAAAAAGCTAAAACAGTTGAATTTAGGCATAACATCTCGATAGAAGGAGATGAGCTTACCTATTCCGAAACCACGGTGTTGGAGATATACAGTAAGACTTTTGACCACACGGACAGTAACACATTAAAACGCGGTTGATTTTTCTTAACAGGGAGCACCTATTAAAAGGAAGGTTGTCCCCAAATAGCGCTCATTTAGGGAGCAAGCAAGGACAAACATATTGTCAACCACACACCCCGCTGCCGAGGGCTTCACCCTTCGGCTTTGCTCAGGACAAGCCCCCTCTTGGCAAAGAGGAATTTATCTGCAAACTTTCAAATGGTACATCTTTTTGGCATTATTTCTATTTTTCCCCATTAACCTTAAAAATGATATCATTAAGAATTAATCTTTATAGAATTACAAACCAGGAGTATGGTAAAAGAATACTCCTTTTTATTTTGGAATGACGATGCATTTTTTTTTAAATCCTATCAAGGAACGAAAATGAGAAGTCCAATATCATTTGTTATCATTTTGGTCTGTCTATTTATAGATATTATCTCTGTTTCTGCTGAAGTAAAGAAGGAATACTATCCAAGTGGAAAATTAAGATCAGAAGTAAATATTATAAATGGGAAACAGGAAGGCACTGGAAAAGACTATTATGAAAGTGGAAGAATAAGAATAGAAAGAAATTTCAAAAATGGCAAATGGGATGGCGTTGTTAAAGTTTACTATCCAGATGGGAAATTAGAATCAGAAGGAAGTTTTTCAAATGGCAAACAGGAAGGTGTTGCTAAACGATACTATGAAAGTGGAAAATTAAAATCGGAAACGAATTTCACAAATGACAAACTGGAAGGTGTTGATAAGCGATACTATGAAAGTGGAAATATAGCAGGAAAAATTAATTATAAAAATGGTAAAAAAGAGGGCGTTTCTAAAATGTATTATGAAGGAAAAAAGCTCCTGTCAGAATTAAATTTTATTAATGGAAAACTGGAAGGAATTACTAAAGGCTATTATAAAAACGGTAATGTTGAGTATGTTGATTCTTACAAGAATGGACTTAGAATCAGAAGAAAGTATTATAATGAAAATGGGAAGTTGAAGTTTGACCGGACCTATCAAGGCTTGGATGAGTAACGGGATTTGATCAGGGGACATCATACCAATTTATTTTCCATGTGAGAAAGTAAATTTTTTTTATTCACGAATGTTCGACATATTTTAAAAAACGAATATTAGGCCAGTCTTTTTGCCTTTTTTCTATATGCCAATCACTTTCTGCCAGGTAGGTTAGATGGTTTTCCGCGTCTAAGGCGAGATTATGCGCGTTCTGGAATTTGAATTGTTCCAATTTTTTAGGGTCATCTGCTTCTATCCAACGTGCTGCTTTAAATATTGTAGGCTCAGCACTTCCTTCTACCCTATATTCTGCCTTCAGACGCGCAATAACAACTTCGAACTGAAGGATTCCTACTACTCCAATGATATAATCCGAAGTATTTAACCTCTGAAATAGTTGTAGGGTACCCTCTTCGGCTAACTGCTTGAGTCCTACTTGAAGTGATTTAGACTTTATAGGATCGAGAAGCTTTACGCGCCAGAAATGTTCCGGAGCAAAGTTCGGAATTCCGAGAAAATTGAGTTTCTCTCCCTCTGTAAATGTATCTCCTATTTTAATAGTTCCATGGTTGGGTATTCCAATAATGTCTCCCGCAAAAGCCTCCTCAGTAACAGCTCTTTCCCTGGCCAGGAATGTAATTGCGTTTCTTGTTGCTATTTTTTTGTTGGACCTGAGGTGAGAGAGTTTCATCCCTCTTGTATATTTTCCTGAGCAAATGCGCAGAAAGGCAATTCTATCTCTATGCGCGGGGTCCATATTGGCCTGTATTTTGAACGTAAATCCGGAAAAGTTTTTTTCATAGGGATCGATTTTTCTTTCTTTACAGTCTCTCGGTTGAGGGGTAGGAGCTAAATGAATAAAACTGTCCAGGAGTTCTTTTACTCCAAAATTATTAATAGCGCTTCCAAAAAAGACAGGTGTTTGTAAACCTCTCCGGAAGTGATCAAGATTAAACAGATGAGAAGCTTCGTTTATAAGTTCTATATCTTCCCTCAGGTCATCTGCCTGTTTATCAAGGTTTTGGTCTAAAAGAGGATCATCGAGGCCGTTGATCATGACTCCTTCTTTGATCTTGCCATGATGGGTTGAAGAAAAAAGATGGAGCTGGTTTTTTTTTAGATGATAAACCCCCTTAAATAGTTTTCCCATTCCAATAGGCCAGGTAAAAGGGCAACATTCTAAAGCAAGGTCCTTTTCAATAATTTCTAAAAGCTCGAGAGGAGGGAGTCCCTCACGGTCCAGTTTGTTAATAAAGGTGATGATTGGAATGTCTCTAAGGCGGCAAATTTCAAAGAGTTTTCTTGTCCGCGTTTCAACTCCTTTCGCGGAGTCGATAACCATAAGAGCGGAATCTACAGCGGTCAAAACTCTATAAGTATCTTCACTAAAATCTTCATGTCCCGGTGTATCAAGAAGGGTTATCTCCGAGTTATCATAAAAAAACTTCATTACTGAAGTAGAAACAGAGATTCCCCTCTCTTTTTCGATGGCCATCCAGTCCGACCTGGCATGTTGTGAGGATCTTTTTGCCTTAACCGCTCCAGCCATCTGGATAGCCCCGCCAAAAAGAAGTAGTTTTTCTGTAATTGTTGTTTTCCCGGCATCAGGATGACTGATGATGGCAAAAGTTTTTCGAGATTCAATTTCTTTTTTGTAATTTTTTTTCATATCTAATTCCGGAGAGAAGAATCAATGAACTGTCGGTCCGGGACTTTTCATGATTTTCTTTATTTCACTTCGGATTTCGATCAGGACGTCCTGACCCTTTCCTTTTTCAACCTTCTCTAATCCCACATCAATAATATGGAGGGCTTTTTCAAGATAACCGTTATCTCCGGCAAAACAGGCGTCTGCAATACAATCGTTTATATCCTCAAATTGATAGACTCTATTCATAAGGAGTTTAAACTCTTTTTCAAAAAAAGAGATATATTCTTCACTGTTGGGATGGTCCCTTCCTATAGCGTGAATATGTTCGGTCAGTTCCCTCATAGCTCCGTATAGTGTCCCAGTCGGGATCGTTTCTTCCTGGACCCCCTGTTTAAGATGAGGATACCCAATAATAATAAACTGAGCGGCCCTCTGATGATTTTTCGAATAATTATAAATGGCCTGAAACATTCCGATAAAATCCTTTAACGTCGATTTGTCATCATTAGACTGAGTGACGAAATCATCTACTGCCAGGTCGGCAAGTTTAACGGCCTCCTCAAAATTTTGTTTTTTCCAAGTCTTCTCTATCTTTGTTAGTCTCTTTTTTAAGTCTGTCATAACCATTCTCCCTTAAATGGTACCAAGCATATTTTAAGAACAAATGCCATTGTAACAAAATAACCGTTCGTTTCAAAAAAAGGTATTCCTGGACATAGAGATGTGAATCCAAAATTTGCATTTTAAAACATCATTGATTTAAATTTTGCTTTAAAGTATATTAGGAAAATAATGCGGGCTAATAGGGTGAATTTATACGCTCCAAACTTAGCTATTCTTCTAATGAAAAACTAACTTTTTGGATAGAACATGATGACAATAACAGAAGATATGACCATAAACGATGTTGTTACAAAGCATCCCGAAACGCTGAAAGTATTTAACGATTTTAAAGTTGATTCCTGCTGCGGAGGCGCCGAGAGTATTGCTACAACGGCGGCAGTTAGTAACGTGAACATTCCTGAACTGATGGAAGCGCTCAACAAAGAAGTCAAGAAAGACTCCTGATATGTTTCATACAAAGTGGAAACAGGATTTCTACGCCAGGGTCGAGCCGATATCGATGCTTGATCCGTTGAGTTCAGTACTTGGCGCCGTAAATGACGATGAGCCTATATCATACAGCTATCAGGATTGCATAAAGCTGGCCGGTCACGCTTGCCCTTCCGTATCCACAGCATTCCAACTGACCAAACTCGCGTTAAAAGAACTTTACGGCGAGGAAACTCCAGTCCGCGGGAACTTTGAAATTCGATTTGCCGGTGACCGTGAAACAGGCGCCAATGGACCTATAGGGCAGGTCATACAGTTCCTCACAGGAGCAGCGATAGAAACAGGTTTCCATGGGCTTGGTGGAAAATACTCCCGAGCTAACCTGTTTAAATACGATGAAAACTTAGATGGCGGCACAGGTCTTACGGTGGAATTCAAACGTATTGATACGGGTGAAAAGGTTATGGTACAAGCAAACCCGTCAATGGTTCCCCTCTCCAATGAAGAGCAAAGCTATTCCTCATATATGCCGAATGTCATTCATGGCACCGCCACGGCTGAGGAGCGGGAGAAATTTTATCTATACTGGCAAGGTAAAAACCGTAAAATACTTCTTGAAGATAACCCGGGAGTATTTATTGTCAAACGGATTTAACTGCAGTACAGATTCATCATCCCAACAAAAACTTACAAAATATCATCATGAACTTATATGAACAGCAAAGGCAACGAGGGTTTCAATAGCCTTTATTCCTCTTGATTCACCATCCTCAACAAATATCATATCCCCCTCCGCCACATCTTCGTTTTTTCCCTCTAAAGTCATAACTGCTTTGCCTTTTACTATGTAAAATATTCCGGTACCACCTGAATGAGGAGCTATTTCCTGTCCTGGATTCATGCATATGAGAGGTACCTTGTGGTTTGGTTTTGCTCTTAAAATACGCGGAGCAAATGGTTCTGAAAAACTTACTACATCTTTAAATTTAATTATTTTCATTATTCTATCCTTATGAAAGTTTATTTATATGTGCATCTACTCTTCGAAACTCAAAGTTAGAGCGTTGGTAGACAATACTTCTACGCCAAAAAGGGTTGGAAGGTTTTCTCCCGGGTCGCTACCATAAAGCTGATGAAGTTCTCTCCGTAGTTCAATTGCAATATTTTCAGGCAGGTTCACTCCCATGCAATGTTTGCCGTTCTTTTCAAACTCACGAATTAAAATCTTTAGTTCTTTAAGCGTCACACGTTTATACAGTTATAGTATTGATTTGGCTATTCTACCTTCCCTGCCACTCACTGTATAGTAAATTGTCTCAACCCTTATTTTGACAAAAAATTAACCACGAAGAACACAAAGCACATGAAAAAATTCCCTTCTAAAAAGACATGTCCTGAGTATATCGAAGGAGGGGTGTCTCTTTAGAGATGGGGTGTTTGATAATCTGCCCCCTGTCCCCTGATCTCTGACCTCTTGTCCTGAGCGAAGCCGAAGGGCTGATCCCTGAACCCTGCGCCTACCCTGCAGCCAGGAGTGGAGGGGCTCTTTTTCATTCGGCGCCCCTACTTTCAAGTTATTCATTTCCGGTATTTTTTCCAAATCCCTTGTAACCTCTCCAGAAACCTTTTTTCAAAGCCATTCGCTGTCGGTTTGTAATAAATTCTATCTGACAGGTTTGGCGGGAGATAGTCCTGCTCCACAAAATTCTCATCATAATCATGCGGGTAAAGATATCCTTTGGAATAACCTTCCTCCTGCATCAGTTTGGTTGGCGCGTTGCGCAAATGCATCGGCACCGCTGTCAGCGCCTGTTCTCTGATATCCCTTTGAGCTTCGTCTATAGCTTTGTATGACGCATTGCTTTTCGGTGCTGAGGCGAGATAGGTCGTCGCCTGGGACAGAACAATACGGCCTTCGGGCATACCGATGTAGCTCACCGCCGTAAACGCGGAGGTCGCAACCACCAGCGCTTGCGGATCCGCATTGCCGATATCTTCGGAGGCCAGCACGATGAGCCTGCGCGCTATAAACTTCGGATCCTCTCCCGCTTCGATCATGCGTGCCAGCCAATAGAGTGCTGCATTAGGGTCGGAGCCACGCACGCTTTTGATGAATGCGGAAATGATGTCGTAATGAAATTCACCCTGTTTGTCGTAAAGCGCTGTTTTTGACTGTAATGCTTCCTGTATGGATTTTGTATCAATAACTGTGATGCCACCTTCAGACTTCCGGGCAATTTTCAATGTGAGTTCAAGCGCGTTCAACACGTTTCGGGCATCGCCCGCGGACATGTTCAGCAAAACTTGCTCGGCATTACCTTTAAATTGGATAGAACCCTTCTGCAAGAATTCGTCCTTTTCAATGGCATTTTTTACAACGAGCTGAAGTTGCGCAACGCTCAAGGCCTGTAGATGGTATACCCGGCAGCGAGACAAGAGCGCGGAAATGACCTCAAACGACGGGTTCTCCGTCGTGGCGCCGATCAGGAGAATAGTGCCATCTTCCACGCTGTGCAGCAACGCATCCTGCTGGGCTTTGTTGAAGCGGTGAATTTCATCAATGAACAAAATAGTGCGCCTGGCCAGCGAACGATTCATCCTGGCCTTTTCCAGAACTTTGCGAATATCCACCACTCCCGCGGTCACGGCGCTCATGGAGTGAAAATCCGATTTTGTCTCCCCGGCGATAATTCTGGCAAGGGTGGTTTTTCCAACACCCGGAGGTCCCCAAAAAATCATCGATACCAATTCGTCACTCTCAATTTCACGCCGGATAACTTTACCCTCACCTACCAGGTGTTCCTGTCCTACAAAATCACGCAAGCGTTTCGGACGCATACGGTCGGCCAGCGGAGCGGGGTTGATATTCTTTCTTGCCGCTTGTTGGAAAAGATCCATAAACAACCTCATGGTAAAAAGTAAAACTTCAGTCGAATTTGCGAAATATAGTTTATTTCATGTAGGAAAGCAAATCAATTGTCAGAACATCACACTCTACGAGATAAAGGTGAGTGTTCTTTAGCGGGATTGTTAAGGAGGAATGTTAAAGGGCTAAGTCTACTTTAAGCTCCATTAATAATTTGTATTGTACTTTAACGACCTTCAATCTACAATCAATAGTAAATATCAAGGCTTAGTCGCAGCTTTTTTACAGTGCCTTATGCAACGCTAAATCTTTTTTACATTATTTCTTTTGTAACCAAAGAAAGGTTTGATCCTTTTAGACTCCTTTAGAGGAACGCATGGAAAAAGGTTCACAACAGAAAGAAATTATTTCCCTCTTCCCCCTGCCATCAACAGTGTTTTATCCCGGTACGCCTTTGCCACTACATATTTTTGAGCCCCGGTACCGGAAAATGACCTTCGATGCCTTGGAAAACAATCGAAAAATAGGTATGGTCCTTCTGAAGCCGGATTGGGAAGATAGCTATTTTGACCGGCCTGAAATATTTTCCATTGGTTGCGTGGGATCCATTGAAAAGGAAATCCACTATCCCGATGGGAAATATGATTTTACACTGGTTGGACTTAGCCGGTTTCGCATCTTAAGGGAAGTGGATGGAAAACCCTACCGCCTTGCGGAAATTGATCTACTCGAAGAACAGAATGAACAGGAAATTAGTGAAGGATCCAATGCGACCCGTGACAGTTTGATTGACCGGTACAGGGAGTTTATCAGCCTGATTCCCGATAATAATTCTTTGAAAAAGGAACTCGACTGGGATCCGGTCCACAAACTCAGCCAGTTTGTGGATCGGTTAGCCTACCGGCTGGAACTTTCCCTTAAACAGAGGCAAGCCTTTCTCGAGGAACAGGATGTGCTCCGTCGCGCGGAATTTCTCCACTCTTTTCTGAAAACGAAAATAGACCTGGTCCGCCTCTCCAAAATTCGTAATGTTACTCCCGACTCTGTCCGCTGGAACTAACCCAGTGGCGTGGGAGGCAGATAGAGCTATCAGCGGTCAGCAATCAGGGATAAGGATTACACACCCCGCCTCTAAAGAGGCACCCCTCTTCTTAGAGGGGACTACAACCCCAAATTTTCTTCTTCGTGATGTACTTCGTGGCAAAAAACAACAGAAAATGAGTCAAGCTTAGTTGCATTAATAATTTGTATTGTGCTTTAAGGAACTTGAATCTACAATCAATTGTGGATATCCAATTTTAGTTGCTGTTTCGTCGCAGTTTGTTTTTTACCTTTTTTAGCCCCGCTGTTTAGCTTTTGTTTTTTTAGTTCCGCTGTTGAGCTTTTTTTTTACAGCGGCTTATGCAGAGCAAAGCGGCTTTTGCAACGCTAAAAAGTTTTTCACATTATTTCTTATGTAGCCAGGGAAAAATTTTACCATTTTAAATATAATTATATTAGAAGAATGGCCTGTAGATGATTGATAAGAGTGATAGCTGCGATCATGGAGATAATGTCAATAACCAAGAAGTCAATATAGATTATCCTTGCGAATGGTATTACAAGATTATAGGGAGCGATAAAGAGTCTGTACATAACGCGGTAGCCTGCATAATACGAGACAGGGAGTATCATATCGACGATTCCAATACGAGCAGGACAGGAAAATACCAGAGCTTTAATGTTACGGTCATGGTAAGCGATGAAGCGCATCGCAATAATATCTATCAGGAACTCAAGGGGCATGACGATATAAAATTTGTGTTTTAAAAACAGTTGATTTGATATACTTCAAAGAAAAGAATTTACTTTCCTTGTACTTCTAACTTGACCATACGGAAACAATGCATCATAGGGGTCTCATAGGGCTCTAAACATTCCATTTTGGTCCACTAAGTCTGGTATCATATGCTTCTTATTTTTTTCAGGTAAACGCGATGAAATCAATTTTCCAAAAACCTTTTGTTCTCTTCGTATTAATTGGCTTTAGCGCTTTATTAGCCGTAACACTCGTTAAAAATCGTTCCACTCCAGAACATGCCGGAACAGAAATGCCGAGTAAACAGGTTAAGGTGATTACCGCAAAAAAAATGCCTTTTAGAGCCAAAGTGACAGCATATGGAAATGTTGAGCCGGCAATTCTATTAAAGGGGATGGCTGAAGTCAGCGGTAAGATTCGCTACTTACATCCGGACCTTAAGCAAGGAAGTAGTATTCCTGAAGATACTGTAGTTGTCCGTATTGATCCTGATGACTATAAAGTCGCCCTTAAAGAGAAACAAGCAGATCTCGCTACTAACCGGTCATCGCTAATACAGTTGCAGGCTGAAGAGAAATCCACAAAACAATCATTTTTGATAGCTCAGAAAAATCTTGATGTGGCAAAAAAAGAGCTGGTGCGAATTCAGGAGCTGTTTGAAAAGAAATTGGTTTCGCGTTCTGCTGTCGATGCTGAGAAACAAAAAGTGCTGCAAATAGAGCAAGAAGTTGAAGAAATAAGGGGGCAGTTGAATACATTTGCCAGTCGAAAAGCATCGGTTTCCGCCCAAATTGATCGTACTAAAGAACAGGTCAAAGGGCAGCGAACTACATTAGGGCGTACAGAAATTAAATTACCCTTTAATGCACGGATTGGTCAAGTATCAATAGAAAAAAATGAATTTGTCGCTGTTGGTACCAGTATGTTTGAAGCGTTGGATGTTAATGGTGTAGAAATCAACGCGCAGTTACCTATCAGGCATATGCGCGCCCTGGTCAGCCATCTTGAAGGCACTGATTTAAATGGTCAATTGCTGTTGAATCCCAGGGAGGTTTTGAAATCATTAGGTTTAAGCGCGCGTGTGAGGTTGGTTGGAGGTATGCCTTATGCCAATTGGGAAGCGAGGGTATTGCGCATCAGTGAATCGATCGATCCTGCACGAAGGACATTAGGTATTGTAGTTGGCGTTGATAATCCCTACGAAAAAGTTATTCCGGGTAAACGACCTCCATTATTAAAAGGTATGTACACTGCAATTGAGTTGTTCGCGCCGGCGCGCGAGGCGTTGGTTATTCCGCGTAAAGCAGTTCATGAGGGTTGCGTTTATGTGAGTAATAAAAAAAATCGATTGGAAATAAAATCGGTGGATATCCAGTTTCAGCAAGGTAATTATGTTGTGATAAAAAATGGTATCCAGGAGGGCGAAAAAATTATTGTAAATGATCTGATTCCAATAATTGAAGGTATGCCATTACGACCGACGCCTGCGGAAGAGTATATCGACAAAGGCGCGACGTTTGACAAGGAAAACGTTTTGCCATGATCCGTTATTTCGCAGATCATCCTACCGCCGCCAACATTGTCATGTTGGTCATTATACTGTCTGGCATTGCGGCTATACCTACGTTAAATAAAGAAACTTTCCCGGAAATAAAACCTGATAAAGTTAAAGTAACTGTGGCTTATCCCGGAGCAGGCACTTCAGAAGTGGAGGAAGGCATATGTAACAGGTTGGAGGATGCTACTGATGGGATTAGCTTTATGGAAGAACAACGCTGCGAAGCACGGGACAACTTGGGTACGCTTACACTGGAAATGCAGGAAGCCGGTGATATTAAACAATTTTTAGATGATATTAATGCCGCAGTTGATGGTATCACGGATTTCCCTGACGACGTGGAAGATCCTGTAGTTGAAGAGTTGGAGCGTACTGAGGTGGTGGTAAGCGTTGCCATCAGCGCTAACCTCACATTTTCCGAACTTAAAGCATTGGCTGAACACTACCGCAATCGACTACTTTCAATACCTGAAGTGCCCATTGTAACAGTGAGTGGTTTTTCGCAACATGAATTAAGTGTGCTGATTAAACCGGAAGTATTGAGGCAGTATCAACTTAGCGTGCAGGATATTGCAAGTCTGATTCGTGATCAATCCCTGGATATGCCGGCCGGTATTTTGGAGTCGAATCAACAGAACTACCAAATTCGCTTCACAAATGAAAGGTCCACAACGGACCAACTGGCAGATTTAATTATACTGAATACCGACAAAGGCGGCCAACTTCGTCTGGGTGATATCGCTACCATTAAAGATAATTTTGCCAACGAAGAAATGCGCACCGAGTTAAATGGTAAACCCGCGGCCATATTGGAGATTAGCAAAAATAAATCGGATGATACTCTTTCTGTATTCAATGCCGTTAAACAGTTTGTTAGTGAAGAAAACGGACGTTTACCAGATACTACTCACCTTGTGATTACTCAGGATTCTGCGTCAATTGTAGAGGACCGATTGGGCCTGTTATTAAAAAATGGTTGGCAAGGGTTGATGTTGGCGACATTAGCATTGTTCCTGTTTTTTAGTTGGCGCTACACGTTCTGGGTTGCTTTGGGGTTGCCTGTTTCGTTTATTGGTGGACTGACGGTGATGACCGCTATTGGTATTAGCATTAATATGATTTCGATGATTGCTTTGTTAATGGCAATTGGCATCTTGATGGATGATGCTATTGTAATATCCGAAAGTATTGAGGCTGAATATCGTAAGGGAAAGGCGCCTCTTCATGCGGCAGTGGATGGTGTTAGTAAAGTTATGCGCGGCGTGTTTTCTTCTTTTGCAACTTCAGCGTTACTATTTGGTAGTTTGTTGTTTCTAAAAGGTGATATGGGGCAAATCATGGCTGTGTTGCCCATGGTATTGTTATCGGTACTTATTATCAGCCTGGTAGAAGCATTTTTAATTTTGCCAAACCATTTAAAACATTCACTTGTAAAACATCATGAGAGAGATAAGCCTCAATGGCGGCAGCGCTTTGAAGCACATTTTGAGAATTTACGTCATAAAGTAGGTATGCTGGGTGACTTGTCCATTCGATACCGATATGCGGTTGTGGGTGGTGCGATTTCAACGTTGATAATTTCCATTAGTTTTATTCCATCAGGTATTCTTAAATTCAAATCGTTCCCTGATCTTGAAGGCAATATCCTGGAATCCCGTGTATTAATGCCACAAGGTACTCCGTTCTCCCGTACAGAAGACGTTGTAGCCAGGTTGTTATCAAGTTTGCAGCAGTCTTTGAGAGATCTGCCCTCGGAAGATAATGGGCAACTTATCAAAAATATAAAGGTTTCCTACAGTCAAAACGCCGATTCAGGTGAAGAAGGTGAGCATCTTGCGACTATAAGCCTCGATCTTCTGAGTGCAGAAAAGCGTAATACTTCATTGAATAAATTGCGGTTGCTGTGGATGGAGAAAACGCCGGAGATTCCTGATGCGGCGTCCATTCAGTTTAAAGAGCCAATGTTTGGCCCTGCCGGGCAAGCTATCTCGATTAGGTTACAGGGAAATGACCTGAGTCAGTTGTCAAATGCCTCGTGGGAATTGCAAAATTGGGTAAAAGGTTATTCGGGCGTTTCCAATGTAATGGATGATTTGCGGCCAGGCAAACCGCAATTCAGTGTCACGCTCTATCCAGGCGCCTTGGCATTAGGTGTTGATGCAAACATAATATCCACACAACTTCGGGCTGCATATCAAGGTATTAAAGTCAGCGAAGTCTACCAGGGGCGTGAAGCATACGAAATTAACGCTAAATTGGATGGTGATCCGGAAAATGCGTTAAACGATTTTGATAACTTGGTAATTTTTTCCAAACAAGGAGTCGGTATTCCATTAACCGCAATTGCCGAGGTAAGTCAGAAGCGAGAGTTTTCGCGAATTACTCGAATTAATCACCAACGTACAGTGACAGTTTCCGGCGACATTGATGCGGAAATTGCGAACACTAATGAAGTTATTAATGATACCAGAAATCGTTTTTTGCCTGAATTAATAAAGAAATATCCCGGGCTTATTATTAGCCTGGAAGGCGAAGTTCAAAATAGTCGAGAGACTAACAGTTCTGTTCTTAGTGGTTTTATTCTCGGAATTATAGGGGTGTTTTTATTGCTTAGCCTGCAGTTTCGCAACTATCGTGAACCATTGGTTGTAATGCTTAATATTCCGTTGGCGCTAATTGGCGTTATTTGGGGCCATATGGCTATGGGGCTTGACTTGACGATGCCCAGTATGATTGGTTTTGTATCTCTGGCTGGAATTGTCGTCAATGATTCAATACTATTAGTGGAGTTCGTGAAACACCGCAGCCGACAAGGTATGACATTACATGACGCCGCAGGGCAAGCTGTTCGTGATCGGTTTCGCGCAATATTTTTAACGTCTATTACTACTATTGCCGGTATGTTACCCTTGCTTTCTGAAACCAGCTTACAAGCACAAGTGCTTGTGCCGTTAGTTTGCAGCGTGGTCTTCGGAATGTTGTCTTCCACTATTCTTACTTTGTTGGTTTTGCCGGCGAGCTATTCAATACTTGAAGATATGGGGTTTGTGGAAATCAATGAAGAAGTGGAAGGTGAGCCGCAATTACAGGCCACCTGATTTTGCTATTTCTTTGGTCCGCAATTTGGTCAATTGACTTGAATAGTGGTTTTAAGACGTCATGTTATCTGTTGATACTAGAGGGGCAAGTCAACGCCTTGCATAAGGCACTGTAAAAAGCAAAAAATTATGGACATCGGAGATGGCAATGATATTGGTGTTATTTTTACACTATCTGGTAAATTTTCATACAGCGAGGCAGAAAATTCCCTAATAGAATTATTCAAGAGCCAAAATTTTAGAATCTACAATATTGGTGATAAGGTTCTTCTAGTTTGATATAGTACAAAGTGACAACTTAACAAATAATATAACTAGCAAGCTTATGCATATCAGCTTCAAATATAAATAATAAACTCACGCATATACTAGTTTCTAAAGCTGATTTAGATTACAGGTTTTCGAGATGAAGGACGAAAAAAAAATCAAGGAGAGGTTGATAAAGGATTTAGAGCCCCATATCTATGCAAATCCTGATTTGATTTTTGTTCAAGATGGAACGGGCACCTATACAAATGTGTATGCAAGTCAACCTGAACTGTTATCTATGTTGAGAGAAGAGATTATCGGAAAAGAGTGTACCTATATTTTACCTGATTATGTATCAAAAAAGGTATTAGGCGCTATCGAGGACTTAAAAGGTGGTACTAAGTTTGTAGAATTTGAATATCAAATGGAAACCCCTACATGCAAAAATAATTTTAACGCCAGAATTATCCAATCCAGTACGGAATCTTTTCTAACAACAATACAAAAAATAACGGAGCGGACGAAACCAGATGAGGTCCTTGATCTTTACAGCGATATTTTAAAAAACATTAACGAAGGAATCTACCTTGTCCGAACCAGTGATAACGTTATTGTATATGCGAATCCCAAGTTTGAGAAAATGTTTGGATATAACCGCGAAGAAATGCTTGGAAAACACGTAAGCATAATAAACGCACCAACAGAAAACACTCCCATAGAAACAGTAAACAAAATTCTCAAGAGTTTGAATAAAACTGGATTTTGGAGTGGAGAGGTTTGCAATATTAAGAAAGATGGAACTGTGTTTTGGTGTCAATCTACTATATCTCAATTTAAACATTCCACATATGGAAAGGTTTGGCTTTCCTTACAAGAAGACATCTCTAAACGTAAACAAGCCGAATTGCAACTATTGCAATCTCAAAAAATGGAATCTTTAGGTATTTTGGCGGGAGGGATTGCTCATGAGTTTAATAACATTCTAACCGCAATTCAAGGATACGCAGAAATGGCTATGTTGGAAACGTTAGAAAAAACTCCTCTAAGAAAAAATCTGGAACAAATTTATGAGGAAGGGGAAAAAGCAGTGGATTTAGTTAAACAGATTCTCTCTTTTTCTAGACAAGAGTCCCCTAAAGTTGAGCCGATCAATCCGGCCCATATTATCAAACAAATGCTCAAGATTGTAAGAGTCACTACTCCAGCAAATATCGAAATTGTCTCAGAGTTTCAAGATGATTGTGGACGGATCATGGGCAACACTACCCAAATCCATCAAGTAGCCGTCAACCTCATCAATAACGCCGTCTTTGCAATAGGCAAGTATAAAAATGGAGAGGGAAAAATAACAGTTAGAGGCGTCACGATTCAATGTCATGAATGCTCATTTTTTTCTAATTGTGATTCTCCTAGTGACTCAAAAAATTGTTTTCGACTTACCGTTCGTGATACGGGATGTGGGATTTCCAAAGAAAATCTCTCAAAAGTCTTTGATCCTTTTTTTACCACGAAGGAAATTGGCAAGGGAACAGGACTTGGATTGTCAGTCGTGCATGGCATCGTTGAAAACCATAACGGAAAGATAATTGTTGATTCCGATGAAGGGATCGGAACGACTTTTAATATTTATATTCCGTCGACACTCGATATGGAATTGGATGAGCAAACTCAACAACCCACTATAACTTCCAAAAAAGAAAAAGGAAAACTATTGATTGTTGAAGACAATGAGGCGATCGCCAATCTTTACAAAAAATTTTTAGAAAAGAAAGGATATGAAGTCATCGTTTGCACAAATGGAAAAGAAGCCATGTCAGTGTTTGAAAAAAACCTACAACGGTTTGATCTGGTTTTTTCGGATATGCAAATGCCCATTATGACAGGAAAAGAACTGGCTAAAAAAATACATCAGCTTAGACCAGACCTTCCCATTATTTTGTCATCAGGTAATATAATTGAAATGGCAGAAAAAAAAATGCAAGAGATGGGATTACGAAAACTTTTAACAAAACCTATTAAATTGTCAACTCTTGTCCAAGAAATTAATGATTGCTTAGAAGTTGGTAAATGAGTGAATTTTGCAACCCATAAAAAATATCACTTGTATGTACAAAACCCATTTAGATTTCACAAACGGTACATTACAAAAAGTCGAAAAAAAGGAATTGAGAAGGATTGCAACGGGGGTGTAATTTTCTTAAAAGTTCAGTCTTAATTTGTAATGTCATTGCCTTTAAGAGCCTAGCGCTATTAAAACAAATAGGTCAAGTCTGCTCATAGCTCAATTTGTTTTATTAAAAGGGTCGCGTCTGCCCTTGGCTATATTGAAATACAGCAATCAGAGATCAGGATTACACACCCCTGCCATTTTATGGCCACCCCTCCTTCGGCAAGCTCAGGACAGGTCTCAAGAGTGGAATTTACACCCATTTTTTTTTATAACATTCTAACAATGTATTTCTATCTGTCTCATATTTATAGAAGGGAACACCAAATCCGCAACTGGTTTTTACTAATTCAATATGCAAACATATCAACTGTCGTATATTAGGAGATACTTTTTCTTGCACCCTTTCCGCAAGCTCTTTTCCTGTCGGGCTATCAGGAGATACTACTTCTCCCTTTCCGTAAAGACGTAGAATCATCGGGTTTTTATCAAAGCTCGCGAACATCATGCTAAGTCTTTTATTTTGCCGGATATGTGATGCTGTTTCGTTTCCGCTTCCGGGAAAATCCGCGTAGATAACGGTATTTTCATCTTTAACCAGCAAAGTATCATATCCTTTGGGAGATAGATTAATGAATCCATTTTCAATATCATCAGGAGCTGTTGCAACAAAGAATATTTTTTGTTTTTGAATGAAATTTATATGTTTTTTATCCAGCCTAGGAAAAGTTTCTGCCATAACATGTTCCCCTTTTTAATCAGTAAAATTTTTTTGTACTCATAGTATCTTTACTTTAAATTCTTTTCAAGATGAGGTCATTACTCATCCCAATTTCCTCTGTGTGCTTCGCCCCGCTGAGCGTGGCTTCGTGGTAAAAAACAACAGGTGTCAGGATTCGGGAGGCAGATAGAGTAATCATAGATAAGCATTACATCCCTGCTTTTATAATGGGTGACTTCTTCTTCAATTTTACTCGATTCACATTAAACCTCACACCAATAGATTCGGACGTGGGCCGGAGAATTTTTTAATTCCGGGAAATCAAAGGGAGGTCGCAATCGAATTACCCTGGCAAAACATTTAGCCAGTGCCTCAAAGTAATACTTGTCACTTCCCCCTCTATGGTTATTTACGAAAAGGGCGGTCCCTTCATCAGATAAAATCTCGCGTATATTATTAGCCAGCCCGGGCCATTCTTTTTCTACTGAAAAGGAGCGCTTCTTTCCTGAAGAAGCGAAGACAGGGGGATCGCAAATAACCAGGTCCCATTTGACAAAGGCTTCGGGATTGTCCTTTTTTTTTCTTATCTGTCGTGCTAACCACTTTTGAACGTCTTCCTTGATAAATTTACCACGACCGGACTCCTCAATGTTATTATGGTTGAAGTTACTTTTTCCCTTCTTCAGCGCTCCGGATGCCAGATCAACGGAAAAGACAATTTCCGCGTCTGATTTAACGGAAACAACGGAAAAGGAACAAGTAAAAGAAAATAGATTGGCCACCCGATTTCCCTGAGATATTTTTCCTAACCGTCTTCTTGAATCCCGCTGGTCCAAAAAAAGTCCTACATGTTTCGATTCATTAAAAGTGATTTCAAATAATAACCCATGCTCTCTTACAAGGAATTTGTCCGGGGGTTGTCCCCAGGATATTATGTCGCTAAAGAGTTTATTTTGATGAGGATTTCGTTGATTAATCCTGACGACCCCTCCGAGGCACGCAAATACCTTTGAGAAATGTTCCAAAATAGGAGCAAGTTTTTTTCTCAGCTTTTCAGAAGATAGCTTTTTATCAAATCCTGTAACAGATATCCATGAGTCAAATATATCTATCGCAAAATCTAGGTCCCGCACCTCCCCGCGATGAATAAGGCGAAAGGCATTAGTTATAGAAAGGAGCCAGTCTAACCGGCGTTCATAAGCCACAATAGCATCAACAATCATCAAATCTTTACCTGCAAGAAGCCATTCAAATGACTGAGGTAATTTAACCACTATTTTTTCTGGTATAGCCGACCAGGAGATTTCTCCGCAATGCAGACAGAGTCTGGAAAATGACGTTCCACCATATTCGTCATCGCCAAGGACCGGCAGACCGGACAATGATGCGTGGCGCCTGATCTGGTGTTTTCTCCCTCGCGAGATCTCAGCGCGATAAAGAAAATAGCCGTTCCCCTCTCTCTCCAGTTCAAAAGAGGTCTCACATTCTTTTCCATCGAGACTTTTCCAGCATTTCCAGTTTTTTTCACCGGGACGTTTTTTGTCCGATAAAAAATAATAGATCTTTTTCGACAGGCTGTTCTTATGGATATTTTCCGCAATACCGCTTGCCTCAGGGGTCAAAGCAAAAACCAAAACTCCACTTGTCCCTTTATCCAACCTTGAGCAAATATGGACCTTAATGTCATGATGCAATTCCATCCATTCAGCAATTCCCAGGTCGCCCTGATTAACGGCATGAGTTGATATGCCTGTAGGTTTATGGACAACTAACCATTTATTGTCGCAATATAATAAAACTGTTTTGGAAATATCCGTTATCACTCTTCCTCTACACAATAATAGTATGCTGTTGACTTAACTTAAAACAAAATATTGACTGAATAATAACATAAGTCCTGCAGACCTTTGGTCCCTATTCCAATTTGCCAACACCCTTGAGCTACTCTAATAAAAATTTTGCAAAGTACCTTTGTTACTGATATGATGAAGAAGTAAGTATGAGGTATGGTTTCTGATTTTGATCCGTATTAGTATGTTGATACTGACTGCGTGGGATAAAAAGGATTTCCCACGCTTTTTTTATGACGTAGATGGTCTTTAGCAGTTTCGACTTCAAAATTTTTCTTACGTAAGGCGGGTGAACAGTTAATGAATGGAACAGTAAAATGGTTTAATAGCGACAAAGGATTTGGTTTTATCTCTCCTGAATCGGGTGAGGATGTATTCGTCCACTTTTCCGCCATAGATAGCAGTGGTTATAAATCTCTCAATGAAGGACAGGAAGTGGAGTTTGAAGTAAGTGAAGGCCCCAAAGGGCTTCAGGCTTCAAATGTCAAAACGAAATAATTCTTTTGATTAATTCTAAAGGGCTAACACCGGTATTGTTTGGTGTGAGCCCTTTTTTTATAACTCTTCCAGCTCTTCCGATCTTTAGTTGGAATTAAACTACAGAATAAAAATTAAAGGGATGCCTTCAACACCGGAGCAGGTTTAAACCCAACAGTTTTGCTTGCCTTTATTTTTAATTACCTTTCTTGCTTGTTACAAATGGAGAAAGTTAACAGAGGATTTAATATGGATAGAAGTGAGAAAACGAAAAGCTATGACATTGTACACATTAATGAAGCCAGGCGTATGTCTGGTCTGAAAGAAATCCAACCTAAAAA
>DASCNB010000202.1:0-3115 GCA_036011265.1 Nitrospinota bacterium
ATTTTGCCATTTCAACGGACGAAACCCGGTATACATTAAATGGTGTTTTGCTTGAGTCTGAAGGGAAAGACATTTCCATGGTGGGGACCGATGGACACCGCCTGGCTTTTATTAAAAAATCAAATGGGTTTGATAAAAAGGATAAGGTAGAAATAATTATTCCAAAAAAAGCGCAGGCTGAATTGTTAAAAATATTAGACGTCGGTGATTCTGATAAAGGTGATGCAAAAAAGATCATCAATATTTCTGTTGAAAAAAATCATGCGGCATTTAAACTGGATAAAATGGTTTTAGTAACCCGGCTGATCGATGGGCGTTTTCCTAATTACCGCCAGGTGATTCCGGAGGACAATACCAACAATGTTGTTATTAACTGTGAAATTTTTCTTCATGCCCTGAGGCGGGTCGCTATCCTGGCGGATGAGAAATCCAAGATGGTAAAGTTTGGGGTGCAAAAAAACCTTATGACACTTGTTTCGGATAATTCAGAACTCGGAGAAGCCAGAGAAGAAATTGATGTTGAATATAAAGGAAAAGACATAACTATCGGTCTTAACGCCAAGTATGTCATTGATATTTTAAATGTAATTAACGCAGAAAAAATTGCCTTTAAATTAAAAGACGCTGACAGTTCATGCCTGATAACTCCCACCGATAATGAAAATTACAGATGTATCGTAATGCCAATGAGAATATGAAATGCTTACGGCGTTTCCTAAAAAAGCTTCTCCTCAAAAAAAGATAACCGTTATTTTTCTCTATTTTTTCGTCGTTTACTCTGCTGTTTTCCTGTCTCAAACACAAATCGACAAAACAAGAAACCGTTACAGCAAGACTGAAGATATGAAGTATCTTCCGTCAGGGCAATTTTTAAAGGGAGCTGCTTTAGCATACGATGAACTTTTTGCCGATTATTTTTGGATTAAAGCGATAGTTTATTTTGGAGATCACTTCGAGACCGATAAGTCTTACAAATGGCTATATCATCTTCTTGATGTTGTTTCGACCCTGGATCCTTACTTTGAATATACTTATGAATTTGGCGGCGTAGCGCTTGCCTATTGGATCAAAGATGAGAACCTAAGTATTAAGCTTCTTAAAAAAGGAATGATCAATGTTCCTAAGACTCATGAACGTTATTGGACCATCCCTTTTTTTCTTGGCTTTAATTACATGTACTATAAAAAAGATTTTGCCACTGCCGCGCGTTACCTGGAAGAAGCCACTAAATACCCCGGACACCCGCGGTATCTTCCGTTACTTGTTGCCCGCCTTTATACCAATACCAAAGATCCTGAAATTGCCATTAAATTCTTGCAGGAGATTTATAGTTCAACAAAAAATGAAGAAGCAAAAAAAGATATAATAAAAAGAATCAATGAAATAGTAGTGGAGAGGGATATTTTTATTCTCGAAGATATGAGGGATCAGTTTAACAAAAAAAACGGTTCATACCCGTCGAATCTTGGAGAGTTAATTTCAGCAGGATTCTTAAAAGAAATACCCCGCGAACCATTCGGAGGAAAATATTTTATAGAAGAAGATCATTCCATTCACAGTTCTGCTGTTAGAAAAAGAATGGAATTATTTATCGATTAGAATCTTAAAAGGCCAGGGAATATCTATCGCTGCCAATAAGTAGTAAACTTTTTAATCGCCTGTCGGCACAATACTAAATTCGTGTACTCGATCCATTTTATTCAAAGCTTCGGCTAGTTTCTGAAAATTATCTTTTTTTTTCGACCGGACAGTCATCTGGTATTGAAAGGATTTCCCTTTTTCTTCAAGATGATAGCTGAGATTGGTACAGGTAATATTGTGATTATTTATTACTTCACATAATTCTTTCTCTGAAATGGATTCATTTCGCAAAAAGCGTATTGAGAGCCTTCCAAAGTAGAGGGATGGAATCACATCCTCAATCCATCGAAACAAAGACAGTACTCCTAATGTCATCAAAAAAGCTACTGCGGCCGGGAAGTAAAAACCTACGCCAATAATGATACCGATTGAAGCTGTCATCCAAATAGAAGCGGCAGTCGTCAAACCGCGAATAGCTAAATTTTCTTTCATTATTACGCCGGCGCCGAGAAATCCGATACCTGTCATAATACCCTGCGCCATGCGCGTTGGATCAATCCTTACCGTCTCCACATGCGCATCAGCCACAAACTCCCATTGATTCACAGAAAATAACATCAAGACCGTGGAAGCAGTACAGACAAGAGTGTGTGTCCGAAAGCCGGCCGGCCGGCCGTGGTAGGAACGTTCAAGGCCAATAAATCCCCCTGCAAACAGAGCAAAAACCAGTCTAAGAAGCATTGTTAAGTATTCATTTTCCATAGATACGTTTTTCGTGAGTTACCTATTGTTGCTGAGGCTTATTGCTAACACCTGAAATTAAGGTATCTATCCAATTATATAAGGATGGATTAACGATTTCAAGGCTTTATACGATGAGTTGTGGATTCGTCAGCGTCTCTAGCACATCGAAATCCAATGTTTGGAAGTTTCGTGTCTGGAGATATAGGATGGCGAAATGTGGTTCGTGAATTTTCAAGGATATTTTTCCATGAGCCTCCGCGAAGTACTCTATATTGTTTTTGATACCGAATATCAAGATCCAAACTGTTTATATAAGGCAAATACAGGCTGTTGGTCCATTCCCAGACATTTCCCGTCAAATCAAAAACTCCAAAAACACTTGCCCCCTGTGGAAAACTCCCTACCGGGACAGGGCCGGCTGGGGTCTCCGCATTTGATCGAAATTCTTCATTTTCAAGGATGTTTGCCACGTCTTTTCTCGAAGAATTGCCCCATGGCCATTTTAGTTGCTGTGTGCCCCGGGCTGTTTTTTCCCATTCATTCTCTGTTGGAAGTCTATTCCCTGCCCATTTGCAGTAGCTTTTTGCTTCTTCCCATGTAATGCCGGTAACTGGACAAAGATCGCACTCTGAAGCAGGATCGTCTTCAAATTGATTATTAAATGCTTTGTACTGAGCATTTGTTATTTCATATATATCAATAAAAAACGCCGGTACATATACCTTTGCGGCAGGTCTTTCATTCTTTTCCCCAAGGTTGTCACCCATAATAAAATTGCCGCCATGCAAGT
>DASCNB010000203.1:0-6707 GCA_036011265.1 Nitrospinota bacterium
CCTTCTTTATGATAAATGACGCGGAAGTCCTCGAAGAAGCGAAGGAGTTCGTTGTGTTCGAAACAATATTCTTTATGTTTCGGTTTCCCGAACTTGATGTGCTGATCAATCAGGAAAGTCTGAAAAAGGATAACGCCTCCTTTTTTCAAACCTGCTTTCATCTGAGGAATCAAATCTCTTTGTAAGTAATTGAAACAGAGGACCAGATCGTAACTGTTTGGAGAAATACGGTAATTGGTAAGATCCGCTACTCGCGCTTTAATCTTCAGTCTTCTTTTAGTTGCCTCTTCTAAACACTCTTTGACAGAAGTCTCATCAATATCAACACCTTCTACATCAAATCCACGTTCTGCAAGGCATAGAGTGTTTCGCCCTTTTCCCATCGCCACATCCAACACCCGTCCTTTGGGGAGAAGATGAAGATGGTCTAAAAGTAATGTGGATGGCTCTTGCGTCATGTCGTTTTGTTTAATTATAAAGATTTAACTATCTTAACCAATTTTTTTACTTAATAAATAGTTTTTCATTATATGACTTAAATAGAAAAAACGGTAAAGGTATTAAAAAAAGAGGTTGGTTTATCTACTCTTCCTTCCTGTTTGTCGTATGGCGGTGAATTTGAAAATAGATCAAGGGAGATTTACGATGAACCCTATCAGAAACAGGGATGCTAATAAAATTTAAAAAGAATCGTTTACCCTTCTAATATTATAAACGGCTATTCCACAGGCAAGACTTATAAAAAGCATCATACCCCACTCATTCATCGTAGGAACACCTACAAATGCTTCGCTATAGCCAGTACCTTTATCATATAAAAAGGTGATTCCATCAACATCATCCTGAGCCAGGAACCTGGCTCCGGCTGAAACAGTTGCGTTCATAGTCACAGAACCGGAAGCATGGGCCAATGGAACGCAATGACCAAATTCATGTGTGGCAAGATCTTCCAGGTAAGTTTCTGTCCATGTAAAATCTTCTTCGATGATTATATCACAATCCGATATCGCGCCACCTGATTCGTACCAGAAAGTGGCCCAGCCCACGAAACCGCTTGGTGCGTCTCCAAAGAAAACAATATTCTCACTATTATTCGTTTGTTCTGCATTAGATGTGCTGCCTCCATAGCTATAAACCAAGTTTGAGCTGGCCACACCGGTCCAGTTATCCATTGCAGACTGAATCGAAGTAAGAGCGAATGAAGGCCCGTTTGTCGTATTGACTAAAAAGGTAGCGGCACTGCTACTCCATTTCACAGTGTCCCCTCCGGAAGTGGTTTCTATATTAAAGCTATATGCCCTGGACGGTGAGAAGACACTTGCAGCTATGGCAAAAAATAAAGCAATAGCAGAGAGCATTCTCTTCTTCCATATGTATTTATTCATAAGGCTCCCTTAACTATTTCACTTAACTTTTCACACTTAATATTATTGTCTATTGTGCCGGGCTTCCCAATCACTGCAAATCCGGATTTTTTACAGATTCCATTGTTGTCAATTGCATATTTGCCCTGTGCCGATCCTATTAAATTAAATATCAAGCTCCCGTCTTTTTTACTCATGCCTGATTTTAGAAATAAGAAAACCTTTTCCCCTTGAACGAAATGAACGGCGTCTGATACTCCAAAACCTACGCCGTCAATTTCCCTGCCATCATATTCAACTGTAAGTTTACTCTCTGAATAAGACCCCTTAATTATCTCTTCAATGGTTATTGAGGCCCGGGAAACAATAGCGCTTTTATTTTTTGCCCAGTGGGATTCGACGCTGTTAACTGATCCTGTAAGCACGATCTCAGAGCCTTCTGTTAGGTCAATGGTGCTCAACGACTTCATTACGGCAGCTGCTGGAGTTGAAAAGAGTACTGCAACCAAAGCGCATAAAAACGAAAATGAAATGATTTTATTTGTCATAACCCCTCCCCTTAAAACCTGATTAGTTATCGCTAAAATGAAAGAATAGTGTTACTTCCACTTTTCATTTTTTATTTATTCTTTCTTTAAAATAATTCGACATGATTTTGACGTAATGACTGCTTTGCTATATAGCTCAATATCGATACCGTCCTGCAGATAAAAATAAAAATTGCGTTCCCCTCTCACTCATGACTTGTAATAGCGGAATAAATTTAAAACTACTTAAGCTAAACATGCTTACACAGCTTTGATAGGGGGACTGGAGATGTAAAAAAAAATTTGTATCCCGGTTAAAATAGATGTAGTTATATGTTATTTTAATGTCTTTTTTATCTAATTATAGACATGATCATATTTTAGGAAACCAATAAAAAAACCGTAAATAATATTAATAATGTCAAAAAATAAAAAAAGAGAGAGAGCGAATTTTGGAGATATGAGGAAGGAAAAGAAAACGACAAGTGTGGGGTTTTTTATCTTTAAGTACATTTCGTTAATGGCATCGTTTATTTTTTTAAAAAATTTTAAACCGATACACGATCTTTTTGATATTTACGAAAATTACAATGAAACCATAGCTCTTTTGACTTCAAAACTCCTGGGATTTATTGATATCTCGTCAACGTCGGAAGGCGCGATTATTTATTTACCTGAGATGGCGCTCAAGGTAGGCTTTGAATGCAGTGGTATTGAGGTGGTGTTGATGTTCTCTGTCGCTGTACTTGCTTACCCCGGCAAGTGGAAAGTAAGATTAATAGCCATTTTCCTGGGATTTGTATTTCTTCAAGCACTAAATTTCCTCAGGATTTTAGGTCTTGCTTATTCAGCAGCCCATTTTCAATCAACATTTGAGACACTCCATATTTATGTGGCCCAAGGAGTTATGATTGCGACAGCACTCTTTACTTTTATTGCCTATTTAAACTTTTCGAGCAAGAAAAATGAACTTGTCTCTTAAAAGAAAAATTACATTATCTTTTATTCTTTTCTGTATTTCGTACGTATTCTTCCTTCTTTTCTGGCTCCAGGTTAAAAATTATTACGGAAGATCACTTACCTTAGCGGCATCTCATATAACCTCCACGGCAAAAGATATTGATTTTAAGTTTATTACAGAGGAAAAAGAAAGCATAAGTTCGGTTTTTTTCATCTTTAGAAAAGGAAAAGGAGGGAGGTTGGCGACAACCGGTTCCCTTGATACCAACATATATACTTTTAACACGCCTTTAACATTCGCGATCATAATAACTCTCTTTTATTTCAAAAAAGGGAGGAAAAAAATTTTCTTTGAAGCTTTATCGATATTGTTTTTATTGCACCTGTTTTATATTGTTTTATTTCAGGTTGAAAGTATCTCATGGTTTATGGTTCGGGAAGGAATTGAAAAATCAAGCTTGTTGAACAGAGCACTTTGGCCCTATTTATGGCAATTCTTTTTTGAAGTGGTTAGATTATTTGAACCTTTTTTGGTAGGTGCTTATGTCTACCTGAGAGAGGATCAGTTGTCCCTGAAAAACTCTTGAAAACCGTATTTATAAAGAATAACAAAAAGTTTGGTTAGCTCAGATCATCGAACTATCATATCCCTATCACGTCTTTCACATCTTCCAGGTCATTATAAGTATAAATAAACAGTCAGGATGGTGGTCCAATGCCACCAGTGGCTGTTAGAGAAAATTGATATCTAACGGGATTACTAGTAGCTATATATTCAATTATTTATTCTTGACTATATGCTCTCTTGTGCGATGTAATAAAGATTACAATTTTTTTCTTACTTTGGTGCAAAAGATGAGTTGGACAAATTCAGTATCCCCTTTGTTTTTTAAGTTTTTCTTCTGTATTATTTTTTTTCAGGCATTATTCATCAATGGCTGCACTTCCACCCTCTCTCCTAAAAATGCGGAAGTTTCTCTTGTCAAGCAGGACGATCCGGTTTTCGATAAACGATTCGAAAACCTTTCCTTAAAAGACATTGATCTTCAAAATTTTTGGATTGACGCAGAAAGCGGAGAAGAGCGAAAAGAGATACTGATTACCAGCAATACCTTTGCGGAGCTTGTTGAAAGGGTTAAAGACGGCGTTGTAAATATTTATACCCAACGTCTGGAAATGCGGGAAACCAGATTTGGAATTATTCAGAAAGATATACCAATCAAAATTCCAATAATTTCTTCACTTTTTGAAGCGATTCCTTTTAATGTACCAATTCCCTATAAAAAAAAAGCGATCAGCCTGGGATCGGGTTTTATTATTAATAAACAAGGTTATATTCTCACCAACGCGCATGTTATCCACAACTCCACAGATATCCGTGTTGTTCTGTCGGGGGGAAAAAGCGAGTTCCCTGCAAAAATCATTGGGAAAGACCCACTAACAGATACTGCTCTTATTAAAATTGATCCTGATATTGAACTGCATCCCCTGCCCCTGGGAGACTCTGATATAACACAAAATGGTGAAATGGTGCTTGCCGTGGGAAACCCTCTCGGTTTATCGAACTCGGTATCATCGGGATTAATTAGCGCAAAAGATAGAATAGTCCCCATTCAAAAAACCCAGATGTTAGATTTCATACAAACAGATTCCGCTATCAATCCGGGAAGCAGCGGAGGACCTTTGCTCAATCTTCATGGTGAAGTGATTGGCGTTAACACCGCTATTTTAACCAAAGCTCAGTTGATCGGGTTTGCCATTCCAATAAACATTGTTAAAGAAGTTATGCCGATGCTGGTCCTGGGTAAAACAGAGAGAGGATGGTTTGGTGTTAGCGCGCGTCCCCTTACCATTAAAGACGCGGTGGATGTTGGGTTTTCAGGAAACAATGGAATTATAATTTTAGAAGTGGAGAAAAATAGTCCTGCTGAAACAGCAGGACTACAGGCGAAAGACATTATTGTTAAAATAAATAACTGGGATGTTCAGAATTTTTTGAAATTCCGTAGAAAACTGCTAAGCATGGCGCCGGGACAAAATGTTCATTTAACGATCTTCAGAAACGGAAAGACCTTAGAGATTTCCAGCCAATTAATTAACAAACCGAAAAAATAACTTATTTAAAATTTAAGAAAGGAGACTTATGTTAAACAAAATTGATAGATTTATTTTTATTATTTTATTGGTTTTCTTTGCTGCAGGTACTGCATCAGGAGAATCGCTGGAGAAATCTGCTTTAAAAGAAGAAGTTCGTGAACTACTTCGGAACAATCCGGAAATCATATTAGATATTTTACAGGAAAACGATGTGCTTCTTTTTGAGATGATGAGAAAAGCGGCAACGAAAAAACAAAATCTGGCAGAAAATCAACGTATTCTGAATGAAATACGAAATCCTTTTAAGCCGAAAATAGAAAAAGATCGACCTGTGCGGGGCAATCCCAACGCCCCGGTCACTATTGTCGCGTATGATGATTTTCAATGTCCCTATTGTGCCATGGCTGCCAAAACCCTGGATCAGATTATGGAAAAATATAAAGGAAAAGTGCGATTGATTTTAAAGCACAATCCTCTTGATTTTCACAAGCAGGCTTTGCCAGCGGCGCTTTATTATGAAGCCATTGCAAAACAGGACAAACAAAAGGCATGGAAATTTCACGACCTGGCTTTTAGTCAACAGGCCAGCTTAGCGATTGGAGAAAAGACTTTAAAAAAATTCGCTGCTTCTCTTGATGTAGACACCAAAAGACTCGAATCGGATGTAAAAAATCCTGCAATCAAGTCGATTGTTGAAAGGGACATGAATGAAGCTAAAAAATTTGGATTTAGAGGAACTCCGACTTTTTTGATCAATGGCGTTTCACTAAAGGGCGCTGCCCCGGAAGAAAGATTTTCAGAAATTATCAGGTTCTTTCTAAAAAGCTGAAAATCTACCTCCATCACTTGATACCAACAACAGGTAAGCCAACGACAAACCGACTCCCTTTTTTATAGGTCGTACCATACAAATAGTCTCATCGTTTTTCAACATAATATTAAAAAAAAACCTCGATTTTTTCTTTATGCTAATACCTCATTATTGAGATTATTATTTAAAGATCAGAAATTGTCACTGTTTCAACAGAAAAAGCAAGGGCATTTTGCAACAAAACATGGATAAAGAAAATCGAATTTTTTTTTAAGTTTATGATATAATGTACCGTTTTTAAGAAAGGCGTAAAATCTCGCATGGATAATTCATCACTCCCTCAACCTAAAGGAGCTAATGGGCATAACACACTGAAAGTAAATGAGATATTTAAATCAATTCAGGGAGAATCAACTTATTCCGGTTTTCCCTGTGCCTTTATAAGGCTTACCGGATGCAACCTGAGATGCGAATATTGTGACACTACATACGCTTACGACGAAGGCAGGGAATTCTTAATTGATGATCTTTTAAAGGAGATCGAAAAATTTAATTGTAATTTAGTTGAAGTAACCGGGGGAGAACCACTTCTTCAAAAAAATGTTTTTGAGCTTTTTAATCGACTTGTAAGTAAAAATTATTTTGTCCTGTTGGAGACCAATGGAACGGTAAGCCTGAAAAATGTAAACCGATCGGTTATAAAAATAATGGATATTAAGTGTCCGGGCAGCGGGTTTTCTAACAATACAGATTGGCGCAATCTTGAATGTTTAACATCTCAAGATCAAATCAAATTTGTAATTAGCAGCAGAGGAGATTTTGATTGGGCAGTAAAAGTAATGAAAGAAAAAGATTTGGAGAAATTATGTATTATTTTATTTTCTCCAAATCATGACCAATTAAAAAGTAAAGATCTGGCCAACTGGATTTTAGAGGAAAATGTCAATG
>DASCNB010000204.1:0-21738 GCA_036011265.1 Nitrospinota bacterium
TTTGCTTGTTCTCCAGGGCGGTAGCCCTATTCAGTAGCGGTCCTTGACCGCTTTATGGTTTCAATGAACGAGTCTTCCAGAGATACCTTCAGAGGTTTAATGGTTTTTATTTTTACCTTATTCTTTCGCAGGAAATCGATTACATTATTAATGTCCCCGGCATGATTGAGAGTAATGAGCAGTTTATTCGCCTCAAGAAAACTCACTTTTCCCATTTCAGGCGGTATTTCTATGGAACTCTTCTCTGAGTCAGTCTCTATCTCGTACTGGTATTCTTGGGTTGTCAATTCGTCAACAGAACTAATTTTTATTACTTTCCCCCGGGATAATATACATACAGTGTCCGCGATTGTTTCTACTTCAGACAGCAGGTGGGAGTTAATAATAATAGTTGTCCCTTTACTCTTCATTGATTTTAATATTTTTTTTACTTCAACCTTTCCGATAGCGTCGATACCATCGGTCGGCTCGTCTAAAAAAAGTATTTCCGGGTCGGATATTAATGCCTGAGCTAATCCTATTCTCTGGATCATGCCTTTTGAGAATTTCATGATTTTTGTGTCCGTCCACTTTTCCATTCCCACAAGTCTTAGCAATTCATTAGTCCGTTCAGTGATTATGGTTTCATCCAGCGCATAAAGCCTTCCCGTAAATCTTAATAGTTTAGCGGAGGTCAAATGCGATGGGAATGCGGGGTTTTCAGGAAGATAACCTGTTTTTTTTCTGGAAAGCGGATTCTCCGGAGATAAACCTGAAATAAAAGCTTTTCCGGAAGTAATAGGCAATATGCCAAGAAGTATTTTAAATAAAGTAGTTTTGCCTGCTCCGTTTGGTCCGAGAAGTGCGAAAATATTGCCCTTATTTATGGAGAGGCTTACATTCTCAAGCGCTGGAATTGTTTTACCGAGGTATTTATTGCCATAAATTTTTGTTAAATTTTCCGCTTCAACGACTGTCATTATGAAAAGGGCGCCTCTTAAAAACCACTGTTAAGATATGAGCTTTTAATGATTTTGCAGGTTTACACGGGATCAAGTTGTAACTTCCTCTTTTTCCTTCTGGGCCTGGATAGGTTCGTAGATACAGTAGGGTTCTTCTTCGAGGTAATTTCCTTTTTCAAAGTAGGCGCGGGCCCTGCATCCTTCACAAACCTTTTTGTATTCGCAAATACCGCATTTTCCCAACAGAAGGTCAGGGTCTCGCAAATCCTTAAAAACTTCAGAGTTGTCCCATACCTCTTTAAAAGATTGTTTCAGAATATGACCTGCTTCCACCGGCAGGTATCCGCATGGAAAGACTTCTCCTTTATGGGACACAAAGCAAATTGAGCTGCCAGCCAAACAGCCTTTGGTCATGGCTGCCATGCCGTGAGTCTTCGGAGTGATTTTAATCCCGTCCTCCTTTGCCCTCTGCCGCATAATTCTGAAATAATGGGGAGCGCAGGTGGCTTTTGTTTCAATTTTTCTTTCTGTAGAAACATCATAAAACCAGTTCAGTACTTCCTCGTATTGCTCCGGCGGAAGCATTTGGTCATCGGCTATCTGGACGCCGCATCCAACCGGCACTAACATAAATATATGCAGGGCGACGACTCCAAGCTCAACAGCGTTGGTGTATAACTGCTTCACTTCATGGACATTGTGATTAGCAATAGTGCTGTTTATCTGCACGCTCATCCCGAGTTTCTGTAATTGCTTTAATCCCCGGAGTGCCATGTCAAAAGAACCTGGGAGTTTTCTGAATTCGTCATGGGTTTTGCTGGTTGCCCCGTCAAAACTTATGGATACCCGCTGAATCCCTGAGTCGACGATTTTTTGTGCTATAGTTTCATCAATCAGTGTCCCATTTGTAGCCAAGGCCAAAGTCAATCCTTTCTCGACGCCATATTTGGCAATATCGAAAATATCAGAGCGGAAGAGCGGCTCACCTCCGGATAAAACAAGGATAGGTTTTCCCACGCTTGCGATGTTATCGATAAGGTGAAAGGACTGTTCAGTGGTTAAATCATTCTTCATTAACTCTTTGCTGACATCCAATCGTCGGCAATGAACGCATTCCAGGTTACATCCTGCCGTTGTTTCCCAGAATACAAGCCTGAGCTGGTTTTTGATATTTTTCATAAAATGAGACGCATGGTGTGATCCTTGCTTTTCATCATTTTTTATCTTGTGAAAAACTTCTTTTATTGTCGCGTCTTTCGGGTGTCCGGAATTATGATTCATCTAAATCTCCTTTATTCGTGCATATTAGCGTAATTAGTGGTTAAAAGATAATATCATAAGCGGCAAGTTGCCGCAATCACAGTTTGGTAAGGAAAACCGAATTGGACGGTTTCCGAAGGAAAGCCGCCCGAAGGGTTGAGGCCATGGATGGCCGATAATCAATCAGGGCTTCCGCCCTGGAGTATCAGTAAAAAATCATTCAGAGCTTTGCATAAGCCGCTCTAAAAAAACAAAAGCTAAGCTTTGCATAAGGCGTTGTAAAAGACAAAAACCAAACTGCGACTAAAAAAACAAGAACTAACACCGTCTAAAAAAAGTTTTTGCTGTCTAATAACATATGACTCAAATTTTTCCTTAATCTATTTGTATCAAGTAGGTAATTGACTTAATATTCCCTTTTTGTTTAAACTAAACGCATCATGAGCAACTCTGAAAAAATAAGAGGCACATGGGGTTCCCGCGTGGGGTTTGTTATCGCGGCGGCAGGATCAGCTATCGGGCTCGGAAACATCTGGAAATTTCCTTATATTGCTGGTCAGAACGGAGGCGGGGCCTTTGTGATGGTGTATCTTATATGTATTGCTTTAATAGGACTCCCCATTATGTTAGCAGAATTTACTATTGGAAGGAAAACGCATAAGAACCCTGTCGGAGCATATAGAGATATCCACCCGCAGGGTCTATGGTTTCTTGTCGGCGGCATGGGTGTTTTAGCAGGATTTATGATTTTGTCTTTCTATAGCGTGGTTGCAGGCTGGACAATTGCGTATGTTTTTAAATCCATCTTTATGTCGGTAACCCAATTTGAAACCGCCTCTGAAGCCGGTAAATATTTCGGCCAATTTGCCGCGAATCCCTACGAAGCGTTAATTTTCCATACCATATTTATGATCCTTTGCATGTCCATTGTCATTAAGGGCGTTAGGTCAGGGATAGAAAAGTCATGCGATATCCTCATGCCGACACTTCTATTTATACTTATATTGCTTGTTATTAGATCACTGACTCTAAAGGGTGCGTGGGCTGGAGTGGTATTTTATTTAAAACCGGAGTTCAGCAAGCTTACTGCCGAGGGAGTCCTGGTGGCATTGGGCCACGCTTTTTTCTCTTTAAGTTTAGGAATGGGTGCAATGATTACTTATGGCAGCTATCTTTCCAAAAAAGAAAACCTGGCGTCTTCCGCTTTGATAGTTGGCGTTCTTGACACAGTGATTGCCTTATTAGCCGGACTTATGATTTTTCCCGCTGTTTTCGCGATGGGACTGGAACCTTCTGCCGGTCCGGGTCTGGTGTTTCACGTGTTACCCGCTGTTTTTTCTAAAATGCCGTTTGGGAATATAGTTTCCATCGCCTTTTTTACGCTCCTTGCTATTGCAGCTATAACGTCAGGTATTTCTCTTCTCGAAGTTGTTGTCTCGTATTTCATTGATGAAATTCACTGGAGCAGGAAAAAAGCGGTTTTGATTGTAGGTGGTGTGATTTTTATCCTTGGAATTCCATCAGCCCTTTCTTTTGGCGCATTTGGCGAGTACAAGCTTTTTGGCATGAACTTTTTCGATATTGTTGACCACATAGCTTCCAATTATCTGTTGCCCCTGGGGGGGATGCTGATCTGCGTTTTTGTAGCTTGGGTCTGGGGTCCAAAACCTGCCCTGGAAGAAATACATTTAGGCGAACATAAATTTCCGTTTGCCGCTGGCTGGGTATTCCTGGTTAAATATATTTCTCCCGTTGCGGTAGGAATCATATTAATTGCAAAATTAATGGGTAAGTAAAATAATTATTTAATCAGTGTAATCAAACTTTATTATGAAAATAGCATTTTTTGACTGTTTTTCAGGAATCAGCGGGGATATGGTTTTAGGAGCTCTGACTGATCTTAGCGATGACCCTTCTTTTCTTCAAGAAGAGCTTAAAAAACTTGACCTGAAAGGTTATTCAATCTCACATAAAAAAGTTAAGCGTGGAGTTATTCAAGCCACAAAAGTTGATGTTAAAGTAACAGAAAAAAAATCCTCTAAAAAAAATCTGAAAAGCATTATTTCCATTATTGAAAATAGCGACCTCGCGAAAAAAATTAAAAATGACTCTACAAAGATATTTCGCCGACTGGCAGAAGCAGAAGCAAAGGTTCATGGGACGACTATTGAAAAAGTCCATTTCCATGAAGTCGGAGCAATCGACTCTATTGTAGACATAGTGGGTTCCGTTATCGGAATCCATCATTTAAGTATTTCTAAAATAGTTTCGTCATCCATTAATACCGGTAGTGGATTTGTGAAATGTGATCATGGAACTCTTCCTGTTCCTGCTCCGGCTGTTGTGGAAATTTTAAGAGGGGTTTCCTGTTTTTCGTCTGGTGTTCAACAGGAGTTGACCACTCCCACGGGAGCGGCCATTATCACGACTTTAGCCGATGAATTTGCTTCTCTACCTAATTTAAAAATAGAGAGGGCAGGGTACGGAGCGGGAGGTATTGATCTAAAAGAGATGCCTAATGCTTTAAGAATAATATTAGGAGAACATTCGATTGCAAGCGAGTCAAAAGAGGAAATCTTTGTATTAGAAACAAATATCGATGATATGAATCCGGAATTTTATGATGTTGTAATGGAAAAGCTTTTTCAAGCGGGAGCAGTGGATGTTTTTCTTACCCCTATCATAATGAAAAAAAATCGTCCTGCTACAAAACTTTCCGTATTAACACAACAGCAAAATGTTGAAATGCTTGCAAACGAGGTTTTAAAAAATACCACAACTTTTGGTGTCCGGTTTTACCCGGTTGGAAGAGTGATGCTTGAAAGAGAGTTTCAGGAGATTGAAACCGCATTCGGTAAAGTGAAAGTAAAAATTGGGAAAAGTGATGGTGAGATTTGCCACATATCTCCTGAGTACGAGCAGTGTAAAAATTTTTCCAAAGAACAGGGAATCCCCATAAAAAAAGTTTACGAAGAGATTCAGAAAACCGTTAGTAAAATTTTTAATCACTAACCCGGCTGAGCATTTTCATGGATTAGTGCAAAATTACTAATAATATTAAAATTAGCAGTTCGCTACTGGTTTAGTTGGCCAGTCCTTGGTGATCGGCAAACTACTAATAAATTACTAATTTCTACTAAATTAGTAATTTAAGTATAATTTGTTGAAATATTATGACTTCGCTGCTGATTTGTTTGGGTAGCTTTTTGATTGTTGGTAAGCTACTAATTTATGCTAAATTAGTAGTTATCATGTGATGCATTGAGATATAACCACTTTAGTTATGAAAATTCCTGAAAAAGCGCCTGTTGAGACATGTCCTTTACAGGTGCATAGAGGACCTTCAAAAGAAACTTGAAAAATCTTGAAGTAATCGAGAAGCCAATTTATTGATGCCAAACATGTAAAGAATTAAAGTATCAGTTTCTAAGGCATATAAAGTTAAGCCGACTTTATTGTGTGGAATAAAAAGAGGTGAGACTAATGAAGCAAGAAATATCGCAATTTTTTAGCAAGGAGATTGAGGTGTGATTCTCTGAAAGCGATAGGAAAGGAGTTTAATATTACCAGCTACAGCAGTTTAAGCACTATTATTGAACGTATGAAAACAAATATAGAGAGAAATAAAAAATAGTGAAACAACATATAGAAAAGATGATAAGTGAAATCAATTGAGCCATGAGCATACTTGACCTCTTTTCTAACCTCAAACTATGACCAAAAATAAAGGTGGCTTGCTATGAACAAATTAAAATTGATTCCCACACTCATATGCCTTGGTGTCTATAGTTGGGCATATGCCTCATCGACTACACCGTCTACTTTTAATGTTCCTAATGTGGCTCCTGGTGTCTCATTTCATATTACATCAATTGATTTTAAACTTCTCACGCAATTAACTAGTCCTCATAAGCAAATGTATGCTAATGGCAAGCAACAGCTCAATTTTTCAATTCGAGCGACAGGCTGCGACGCCAAAAATTTTAAAAATGGCATGTGTGCAAAAGGCACTTCTATTTCTTTGTCTAAGGATAAAATAAGACAGGATGTGCAAATTCATTATGAATATATAGGCGGTACAAATACGCAAGGTTATGTGTCAATTAGTCCAATCCCAATAACAAGCACGGGGGGTAGTGTGCCGAAAGTCACTACTGTACCAAATCAATATATAGCCGGCAGCTATGAATATCCTCTAGGATCAAATTCTTCTACCCAAACACAGTTGCGTGAGTTTGGTGCTAGTAACATAAACAGCGGTAGTAGCAATATATTATCGGTATATATTGCTATTCCTATCTCACAAAAAAAAGCAGGGTACGTAAATCTTGAGGCTTGCTATGATGTTAACAAGGCAGGTCAAGATTGTACTGCTTATGCACAAAAAATCGATATTTTACAATTGCCTGACACCTTTGAGAGTGATGGCTTGCGCATATCAAGCTCACCTGATACAGGAGCGCCTAAATATCCAAGCAGTTGTGGGTCTAAACGAGAGTCTACTGGTGGACAGGAAACATGGACACGGGTAAAGCTGTCGAAGATTACAAGTAAGAATAAGCAGTATGAGCCCGTTAAAGTGATGAAAGCTCAATTTAGCAATAATACTAACGCACTTCCTATAGGTAAAGTAACACTATACGATACTATTGTACTTTTTGACGAACCTAAAAGGTTTACTTGGTATACCTCACAATATCAATATTGGAGTGATACTACTCTTTTAATGATAGCAGAAGGTGGTGTCAATCAAAATCTTTATAAGCAATTCCAAGCTTGGTGGCCTATCCCCACCTGGAGTTATTTAGATGGAAATTCTAAAAACTGTGGTGGCAAAATTAAAAATGCTTGGCCATTAGGTCCAGTATCTCAATCTATACAAGGTGCAAACAGCAGTAATAAACAAAACCCTTACGATGTAACGCGTGAATTTGCGGTTCAAAATCCCACAGATGTGACTAGCGATAAGACACTTTATCTAAAAGTGTCTGGTATCGATCAATATGGGAATCCTTTTACGAATGTGCCAGTTACCTTAAAAGCCTATCGATGTAGTACACAGATTAGATTTGGTGCTGTTGGTAATACTGGCGCCGTTGATGGTAATCAAAGCCCATGTAATACATCAAATACACAATCAAATTAGACCTCGGAGAAGCATTATGAGCAAACAAAATAAGCTTCTACTAATCAGTTTATTAAGCATTGGCATTAGCAGCTATAGCGGTGCTGCTGGGCAAAGTCTGCAAGGTAAAAACCCTAGTCCATCAAGTGTGGCTTCAGCAGCATTTAGTCATAATGACCTATCAGCCAGTGTTAATGCTCGTACAGGTACGCCTAATTTAAGTCACAAGTTAGCCCATATCTCTTCACACGGACTAAGTAAGACATTTACTTTAAGCCTTAACTATAGCCCCAGTGTGATCAGTGCTGACAATCCTTATTATGTCTCCGATCATTGGGTTTATGCATTACCATATGTGAAGAAGAATGTTTTGTATACTGGCATAGGCCAGGCTTATTACTACAATGGCTTAGAAACACTACCCTCTGGTCGTAGTCTTTTGCAGTTTAAATACGATCATGCCTATGACGGGCGCATTACCACCTCAGCCAGGGTTTATGCTGCAAACTTGCCTGATATGAAAGTAGAAAGTAAATCTGGCATGATTCAACATTTTCATCACTCTGGCTTTGCCAATGGCAGAGATCCTAATCCAAATTCTCCTTATCTCGTACTGAGAAAAATTGTTTATCCTAAAGGCTATAAAGTTTGGTTCAATTATCACTGCTCCCAAACAGGCAATAAGTGTCGTTTAGTGAGGATCAACGATAATTTAGATAATAAGATTACTATTAATAAGCAGACTGACTCTTTGACAGTAAGTTCTACATTACAAGGCAGTCGTAATGTCGAAAGTGTTGTCACGCTTAATATTAAACCTGATGCATCGTCAATAAAGCTATCAGCTAAACTAAAAAGTATAGAGACTCAAGGCGGTCGTACAGCTAAGTTTTCTTATTACTCCAAAGGCATGACAAATGCTCCTATCGTTGGCGGTGGCTTAATAAAATCTATTACGACTGAACCTACAGGAGAATTTTATGGCATTAGTTATGGCAAGATGCACGTCAAGCAAAGTGCTGCGCCAGGCTATTATCTTATTCCTGTAGTGTCTGAAATATGTAGTGTACCCGTTGCCAATGCCGGTTATATTAAAACCACTTACCAATATGGTGGCCCAGGGCATAGTCCTGAAGGCGAAGCTGACTGTGGTAATCTACACATGACCAATAAAGGCCCAATGTTTTCGAAACACAATTATACTGGCTATAATGACTATTTATTAACGGCAGATAATGATGGGCTATTCTCAAGCACACAACCTAGTCAATACGTTTATCATGTCAATATTACAAAATCGACCAGTCTGGGTACGCATCCAATAACAGTGACTCAGTATTATGATAATTATCATCGACTGCTAAATAGCGCACTTAAACAAGGCATACATGAAAAACAAGTCGCATATAGTTATTCGAATGAATATACGCCAGTATTTGGCGAAATTATCAATGGCGTATATGATATAAGTGCCAATAATAATGGTAATCACCTACACACTCCTACACATAGCAATAACCATCCTAAATCGCCTATCTATGATTTAGCTAAATATATTAAAACACAAATCAAAGACACTGCGAATGGGCTTACATTTAACAGTTCGGTTGTAAAACAATATGACGAAGCGCATGGCCAGCTACTTCAATCAACTGCTATGCCCGCTAACGTTACCAGGCAGATTACCTATGATACTGTCCATGTGTATGCAGATGTGCCATCAATCCCTAAAATAATAAAACATATCACCAGTGGTGGTACCTTTACTACCGTTAATACAATATCACGAATGAATGCTAAAACCTTAAAGATTGCTCATGGTGCCATCGTCGATTCAAGTGCGCAAACAGTTTCCTATTTTGTAATTACCGATCGCACAAAATATTATCAACCGAGTCAAACACCTGTTAAAGGACTTGATCTTACAGGTTGGCATCAAATACCTTCTGGCGCTTATGGTTGGCCACTAACCAGAACCAGCTATAGCTGGGGAGATGGTAGTGATGAGCGACCTTATCCTTATATGTATAGCCAAACATTATCTTATCCAAAAGACTCACCTTACTATATCGATGATAACCTCATGACGGTGAAGACCAATGCTGGTACACTATCATTACCACAATCTAATAGCAGTGTGATGAGTTATGACTATCAAGAAAATTCTATGGGGCATACGCATAGTGTGACGAAGACTAAAGTCAGTAGCTTAGGGCCTGATAGTAACACACAACACAATATTACCACAACGCGCACCTATGATAGTAGTTCCGGGCTAATGGTTGGTTCTGTTCGTCAGATACAGACTGATGCAGGGGTGGGTAGCTTAAGCAAGTTTAGAGAATATGACACGTTAGGACGTGTCATTAGTAAACAAAGTGTCGTCAGTGTCCCGGGTGAAAGTGCTCTAAGTGGTAATATAGTCAGTAATCTCAGTTACCAATATAGCATCTCTCCTGTTTATATAAGCACATTTCGACAAAATCTGTTAACGGGCTATACCCACTTAACGGAGCATGCAACTGGTAGTAATGGCATAGCCACTAGCAATTATGACAATGCCTTTGGTGAAGACAGTCAGGGCCAATATTGTACGGAGCAATATGGTACTCTGCTGTGTAAAATCAGCACAGTTAATAAGAATATTTTAGGCCAAACCACTACTACGACCAGTTATAATTCCGCAGCAAGTGATATTAATGGCACCACGTCCTATAGTACCAAGAAAGCATACGATGATTATGGTCGCTTAAGCACAATCAAGCATATTGATGGCACTCAAAGACATATTGTTTATGCCGATATATGGAGAAACCCCAATTTATATACAGCTGATAATGGTGCAAAAACACCGATTAACAAACTTGAAGGCTATAAAGTAAGATTGACAGCGCATCATCTTAAACCGAAAGCAACCAGTAGCGACGATGACGCTGTTATCTCTGGACCGATCAGTATAGTGGAAACCAGTCTTAAAACAGGCCATAAGCTAGCAGTCTATGTAGTACCTTATCCTGACCCAATGGGCGATAGTTTGACAAGGAACGTCGCCAGCTATTGCCCACCAGCTACCGGTATTACCACAAAGTGCTTAAAAGCATTAATAGCAAACAATGTCTTCTACCGTAAAACCACTTACACATATAATGAATTAGATAAACAGGTGAAACATACTTCTATTGCTCCGAATGCGCCAAGTTATGATGAAAATAACTTAATCAGCACGCATTATACTTATAATGCTTTAGGGGACCATATTGCCCATACCGGGCCTGCCAGTGAGAAAGGCCAAGTAGATAATCGCACAATCCATACACGTTATAACGTATTGGGTCAACGCATCTGTATGGCGATGCAAGAAGGTGATGGCATCAATGCTTGTAATCCTTCACAAAAAGGTGATGGTAACGGACTAGGTGAAGCGTTATTATTAGGTACGCAAAGCTTTGATGCCGCAGGCGATATGATTGCCTTACATAATGGTGCCGGTGAGCGAGTTAGTGCCAATACCTATGATATTGACGGTAGTCCTAAAGTGAATATTGATGTGATGGGTCAACAAACCCATGCGCAATACAATGTAAAAGGATTATTATCACAAACCAGTATTGTAGGTAGTATAGAACCCGATGCGCAAAGCTTTGCTACAACTAAGCCTTGGCTGTATCAGTACGATGATGCCACTAATCGCCTACAATCGACAACACAAGGTCAGTATAAAACCAGTTATGCTTACTATACTGGTGGTCATACGAAAAAAGTTGATTACTTAAACCCGCATACTGAGACAACCTATAGCTTAAAATACCAATATGACCCTTCTACTGCCAAAACCACGAAGGTAGCTGATAACAATGGGTATTTACGCTATTGGGATAGTCAATATGGCCTAGCTCAAATCGAATATTATAACCGAAGTACTACACCTATATTGACTCTTCAGAAGCACTACAATGCCCTTGGCCAACTAGAGGCAGTGACACGCAATGCCGGCTATAACACGTATTATCGTTATAGTCCTTATGGTCTTACTGCAGAGATTAGCATTGGCCCAGACAAAGCACAGCCATTATTAACTTATCAATATCGCTATACAGCAACAGGTAATCCAATGGAGATTAATGCTGAATTCTATATCGCCAAATCGCATGGTAATGCCACTTATCGATATCATTATAATAATAAAAACCAGCTTACAGGATTTACTATTAAAGCCAGTACTATGGCGTTGTATCCTAAGAATGCCTTCGGTACGGCGATTATAGGGCAAAAATACAGTTATGGCATGAATGATAACATCAAGACTGTCAAAACCTTGTTCTGTAAGAAAAGTGAGAAATTAATACCTGTGTCGCCCTGTGGTCCGAAAGACGAGGCCCCTTATGATTTTGCGACCTACCAATATGATAGTAATTATCCGGAAAGATTAGTCAATGTAACTCATAAAGGTAATTACCACTATGAACAAGAACTACAACATTTGTATCAAAACCCGTTTAGTTATTATAAAAATGGTCAGATTAAAACAGATACACAGGGGGGCAAATATACCTATAATAATGCTAATCAATTAATTCAATATCAATCGAGTTTAACGCGCGCTAAACCCGTCACCGTAAATTATGATTACAATGCTCACGGATTAGTCGCAAGAGAGACGTCAACATTAGCGGGTGTACACAACTCGATAAATGGTATACCCGTCGATTATTACTATGATCATAGTAAACTTGTAGCCCAATCACAAGGCGATAACCATGGCTACTACTTAGCAGGTATCGCCAATATTATCAATAGTAATAATACTAGTGTTGTCGAACATCTTTATGGAGCAGCGCAGGGCAGTATTGTCGCAACCAGTCGTGATATCAATCATATTCATCAGATCACGCACCAATACAACTATACGCCGTACGGTATACAAAGCGATGTATTTGAACCTATTAATGCTAAACAACAAGATCATTATCAGATTGAAAACAACCGTAAGGTATTGGATATCGTCAATAATAGCTTTAGCTATACCGGCCAACAGCGAGACTCAAGCACGCGTTATATGATGTTAGGAGATATTAGAAACTATGATCCAAACCTTGGCCGCTTTATTCAACATGACAGTATGAATCCGTTTAGCAAACATCATACCTATGACCCCTATGCCTATGCTAGAGCCAATTCAATGATATTCGTTGACACCTCTGGACATTTCCCTGAATGGGCATCTTACCTTCTAGGTGGTATAGGCCTTGTGGCTTCAATTGCGGCAACTGTTGCCACAGTAGGCGCTACTGCCGGATTAATAGGTGCCGATGTCACCGCAACAGCTGGCGCAATAGCTAGCACAGCGGTAGCTGGTGTTGGTTCTGCTTCTGGCTTAGCATCAGCATCAACAGGAATTGCTGCCACGGCTGAAGCTGAAAAAGGGAATAAAGGATTAGCCCAAAAACTCAACTATGCGTCTTTGGGCACTGGCATAGGCGCTTCTGTGTTGGACATAGGCGTAGCCACTTATGCCGGAATAAATGTTACAACAACATTTGGTAAGGTTGCTGCCGGGATTGGCGTAACAGGTGGTTTTGTCGGCACTGCTGCAAATTCATTTAGTCTTATTGCCATGAAACACAACAGTGAAAAATGGGCCAAAATTTCTCAAGGAATAGGGTTTGCCGCAGCAGCTTTTCAATTTGCGGGGTATGTGTCAGCATATCACGCCACATTTGCTGAGATGGCTAATATGACTGGCGAACAACGTAGGCTTTGGTTTCCCAGGGGCATAGGCGGCCGAGATAATGATAACAATGATAATGACATTGAAATGAATCTTCTTCTTCCTGAGAGAGACGATGAGAATTCATCACAAGGTAGCACTAGACCCTCGATCAATGATCCAGCATCACATACCAATATTAGACCACCGTCTGAGCAAGAAGCTTCTTCTAATAGATCGCCAACACCTACCTCAAGCAACCCAATCGACACTTACATGCAAAATGTGTTAGATACTGTAATGGTGGGGCCATGGAGACCATCCCTACCTTAGTTGAAATACGATAGGCCCCCTTATTTTTGATATGGCCTTCACCACAAGTCCGCCGCTAGTAAAGGGATCAAGTCTGCTCTTGACTCATAAGCATAGGGATGATATCTTTGTTTTATTACAAGACCACTTAGAATACAATACAGGAGCCTGGTATCATGTGATTAACCGGGGGAGACGAGGGGAAAACGTTTTTTCAACAAAAGAGGACTATATTGCTTTTGAGAAAGTCCTAAAAGAAGCGGTATCGATATGGAATATAAATATAACTGCTTACTGTTTAATGCCCAACCATTATCACATTTTACTTCAGACTCCTGAATGAAATCTTTCCAGAAGTATGAGGCATATAAATGGAGTTTTCACGCAATGTCATAACCGTAGACATAGGCAAGACAGGCAGTTATTCCGAGGACGGTACAAATCTATTTTAGTAGATGGTGATAATTATCTTTGTTGTCTCTTAGGTTGTATTCACCGCAATCCATTAAGAGTAGGATTGGTTGTTAGATTAAACGATTATCCCTGGAGCAGCCACAAGGGGTACCTTTCAGAGTCCAACACAAAAAGTCTACGAAGAAATACAATCTGCCATCAAAAGAAGCTTTAATTTATAGCCCAATAATTGCCGACAATATTGTAATTGTATAAATTTTTTATATACAATATTAAGCAGTTTGATGCTTAACATTGAATTTGACAACCGGTCTTAATTTGATACCATAAAAAGACTGGAGGGTATAATCATGAACATTTCTACCGATATAAAACCTGTGACTTTTCTTAAATCACGAGCGGCAGATTTATTAAAGCAAATCAATGAAACACATCGTCCTGTTATAATAACTCAAAATGGGGAGCCTAAAGCTGTATTGCAAGATCCTGAGAGTTATCAAAGCATGCGTAATGCCATAGGAATTTTAAAACTAATTTCTCAGGGGGAAGAAGATATAAAAAACAAAAGAACAAAAACTCAAGATAAAGTGTTTGAAGATATTGAAAATATGCTTAAAGTAAAAGGTAAATGAAGAAAAGGTATGAAGTCATATGGTCTGATATAGCCGAAAAAGACTTCACACACATTATTGAATATATCGCTGTTGACAGCCCTCATAACGCATTAAAGATATTAAGGAAAATAAAAGAAAAAGCTTCGAATCTTTATCTCTCGCCAAAACGAGGTCGTATTGTGCCGGAATTACAAGATCAGGGCATCTTACTCTATCGTGAATTAATCATCCCTCCCTGGAGAATTATATACAGGGTGTCAGAAAAAGCCGTATATGTTTTATCAGTGCTTGATTCTCGCCAAAATATCGAAGATATCCTATTAAAAAGACTTACAAATTCTTAAATATAAAACTGCTAATTATGAAAAAAAGAATTCTTTGTTTTTTGTTGTTTTTAGTTTTCTCCGGGGTTGTTGCGGAATCAGGGTTTTCCGATAACGACAACAATGGCAATACAGTCAAAAAAAAATCTCCTGAAATATCGAATTTAAAGGTAGAACCATTATCCGGTGGACATGGGACAGTTATCAACATAACCCTCGAGATACATGATCTACAAGGTCTAGAAAATATACAGAAAGAGCTATATCAAATACGTGAAGGAATAGAGCCTATTGTGTTGCTGCTTTATGATGACGGGACTCATGGTGATACATTAGCCAACGATAACATTTTTTATGCAGAGACAATAGTTCCAAAAACCGCCGCAAAAGGCGTTCATGAGTTTCATCTGTTTGTACTGGATAAGGATAGTAACAAAAGTAATACACTAACTTATAAATTTACAGTTAGCGAACTTCTTGAAGTTTGAAAAATAAAGCGGAAAGTTGCCGCAACACAATTCGGTAAGGAAAACCGAATTGGACGGTTTCCGAAGGAAAGCCGCCCGAAGGGTTGAGCCTATTGATGGCTGATAATCAAATTTGGAGGTTTTTTTATTATGAACAAAAAGCCGAAAAGTATATCCCGAAAACTTGCCGAGTATGCGTCCTTCCTAGAATATAAAGATCTTTCCCAGGAAGTTATACATGAAGTTAAAAGACGTTTAATAGATAGCTTCGGATGTGCACTTGGGGCTTTTGAAAGTCAGCCTGCGAAAGTTGCAAGGGGAATAGGACAGAAATCTCAAATATCTCAAGGGGCGACACTTTTTGGAACCTCTGTTCAAACGACGCCTGATTTGGCCGCGTTTGCTAATGGAATTCTTGTTCGTTATCTGGATTTTAACGATACATATTTGTCTAAAGAACCGGCCCACCCAAGTGATAATATATCATCCGCCCTTGCTGTCGCGGAAGCGAAAAAGGCTGATGGTAAGGCTCTCATTACTTCTATAGCATTAGCATATGAAATCCAGTGTAGACTTTGTGACGCCGCCTCTCTCAGGGCAAGGGGATGGGATCACGTGAGCTATGTCTCTATAGCAAGCGCGCTTCTTGCGTCAAAGCTCATGAATTTAGATCAGGACAGGATAGAAAATGCTCTTGCCTTGAGTATTACGCCTAACACAACTTTACGACAGACCAGGGTAGGGGAGTTGTCCATGTGGAAAGGGTGTGCTGCTGCCAATGCAGCGAGAAACGGTGTCTTTGCTGCCTACCTTGCTAAAGAAGGAATGACAGGGCCATCAGAAATTTTTGAAGGTGAAAAAGGTTTTTTTAATCAAGTTACAGGTCCTTTTGATTTGGAAGTGGATGCCTTCGGTAAAAGTGGCAAAAATTTTAAAATTCTTGATACTTATATAAAATACTACCCTTCTGAATATCATTCTCAGGCAGGAGTGGAAGCCGCTTTAAAACTTAGAGATAGAATCAAAGTCGATAATATTGAGAAAGTAAATATTGAAACTTATGACGCGTGTGTGGATATAATTGCCGGAGAAAAGGAAAAGTGGTCTCCCCAAACCAGGGAGACAGCAGATCACAGTCTCCCTTATTGTGTTGCAGTCGCTCTTTTTGATGGAAAGGTCGGTTTGGAGCAATTCTTGGAACAAAGGATTCAGGACACCGAGCTCCAGAAATTTTTAAGTAAAATTAAAGTAAAAAGAAACGAGGAACATAGCAAACAATACCCTCAATCCTTCCCCTGTTTTATAGAGATCAAGAGTAACGCAGGCGATATTTTTTCTGAAACAGTTGATTACCCAAAAGGCCATCCTGATAATCCCCTGAGTGACAGGGAAGTGGAAGATAAGTTTAAAGATTTAAACAATGATTGTATAAAAAGTGAGAAAGTAAAAGATTTAATGAAGCGGTCTTGGGATTTGGAGAATCTGAAAAACATGAAAGATTTGATTACGCTGATTAAATGTTGATTACACTGATTAAAAAATTGTGTAAATATAAATACAATCATGACAGAAAATGATCCTCTTACAGAAAGAATAATCGCTTGCTGTTATAAAGTTCATTCAGAATTAGGACCGGGATTTAAGGAAAAAGTATATCATAATGCTTTGAAATTAGAGTTTCATCAAGAAGAGTTAAATTATGAGACAGAAAAACAGTTTGGAATTTGTTACAATAGTAAAAAAGTTGGAAAACTTATAGTTGATCTTATTGTTGAAAGCAAAGTTATAATTGAAATCAAAGCATTGACAGGTAAAGTCCCTGCAGTTTTTAAATACCAACTTCTATCTTATTTAAAAGTTTCAGATTTGAAAGTAGGATTATTAATTATTTTTGGTAACAAAAGCTGTCAGGTAAATAGATTTGTAAATTGATTAAAGATGATTTCCATATGATTACACAGATTATTTAATCAGTGTAATCGATTTTAATAATCAGAGTAATCAATTATGAAAATAAAAGAACTGATGGGAGAAGGTATTGTTGTTTTGCCGGGGGCGTTTAACGGTATCTCAGCTAAGCTGGTTGAAAAAGCCGGTTTTAAAGCCTTTTACATCTCGGGAGCAGGACTCGTTAATGGCGTGGCAGCCATGCCGGATGTAGGACTGCTTACCATGTCCGAAGTTCAGACGCAGGCTAGTTATATCGTCAATGCCGTTAATATACCCTGCATTGTGGATGGAGATACAGGATTCGGAGAAACTGTAAATGTGATGAGAATGGTTAAAGGGCTGGAAGGCATAGGAGCAGCCGGAGTCCATATTGAAGATCAGGAACTGCCCAAGAAATGCGGACACCTGTCCGGTAAAAAACTTGTGTCTCCTCAGGCTATGGCAGAGAAGATTGCTTCCGCTGTAGAAGCAAGGAAAGACCCGGACTTCATTATTATCGCGAGAACAGACGCGAGAGGGGTTGAAGATATTAAAAACGCTATAGAAAGAGCAAACATCTATTTGGAAGCCGGGGCAGATGTTATTTTTCCTGAAGCCCTGGAATCAAAGGAAGAATTTGTTACTTTTAAAAAAGAAGTCAACGCCCCGCTTTTAGCCAACATGACAGAATTCGGTAAGACGCCGCTCATAACTGTTAGTGAGTTTGAAGATATCGGTTACAGTATTGTCATCTTCCCTCTAACCACTTTCAGAGTGATGATTAAGGCCGTTCAAGATGCTCTGGGAAAGCTGAAAGCCGAAGGAACCCAGAAAGACTTGATTGAAAAGATGCTCACCAGAAAAGAATTGTATGAACTTATCGATTATAATGAATATGAAGGGATTGATAAAAAAATAAGCGATAAAATTAAAAAATAAAACTTTGTCCAAGTTTGTTAAAAGGAATTTAAAAAATGAGCGCTGAACAAAAAATTGCTACCGGGCTTGAAGGAATAATCACCGGTAAGAGTTCCATCTGCGAGGTAGATGAAGAAAATTGCGAGCTCTATTACAGGGGATATTCCATCTTGGACCTTGCGGAACACTCTAACTTTGAGGAAGTCGCGTACCTTTTGCTCAAAGGTGAACTACCCGGCAAAAAAGATTTTGATGAGTTTCGCGAACAGTTATCCATAGAAAGAGAAATTCCTCAGGAAGTAGATGAGGTTCTCAAAGGGCTTCCAGCGAAAACCGATCCGATGGATGTTTTAAAGATCGCTGTAGGGATTCTTCATACCGTAGACCCGGATGCGTCTTCTAATGAAGAAGAAGCCAATATGAAGAAAGCAATAAGGCTTTTAGCTAAAATTCCAACACTTATTGCAGACCAATATCATTTCTCTCATGGAAATGAGCCTGTTAAACCCAATCCCCATCTTTCCCTTGCCGCAAACTTTCTCTATATGTTAAAGGGTAAAGAGCCGGAAGCTTTTGAATCGGACGCTCTTGATAAATCATTAATCCTTTACGCGGAGCATGAACTGAATGCTTCGACTTTTGCCGCAAGAGTGGTAGTCTCCACACTTTCGGACATGCATTCCGGTATCATAGCGGCTATTGGCGCGTTAAAAGGGCCTTTGCATGGCGGCGCCAATGAAAGGGCTATGGAAATGCTCCTTGACATAGGAGAACCTGAAAAAGCGGAGTCCTGGATTAAAAACGCAATCTCACAGAAAAAAAAGATCATGGGATTTGGCCACAGAGTTTATAAAAAGATGGACCCGAGAAATCCGGTTATAAAAAAGATGTCAAAGGAATTAGGCGAAAGGCAGGGTGTCAACAAGTGGTTTGAAATTTCAGAAATAGTAGAAAAGATTATTGATCGGGAAAAAGGACTTCATCCAAATTTGGATTTCTATGCCTCTTCCTCCTATTATCTCTTAGGGATTCCTATTCCTCTTTATACACCGATATTTGTTGCCTCAAGAGTATCGGGTTGGATAGCGCACGTGATGGAGCAGTATAGCGATAACAGGCTCATAAGACCCAGGGCGGAATATACAGGCGAGAAAAAAAGGGAATATTTGCCGATTGAAGATAGATAAGCAATGACTAAATACCAAGCATCGCTGTTTTGAGCCCGTTACCTGATACAATAAGAACAATTCGAGCGTTCTTTTCCAACTGCCCTTTCAATTTTATGAGCCCCGCTAAAGTTACAGCGCCGGCAGGTTCGGCAAAAACCCCTTCTTTTTTCGCGAGATAGTCTTTTGCCTTTAAGATTTCCCTGTCTGTTACTGTTTCCGCTATTCCGTTAGAATCTCTGAGAACTTGAATAGCCTCTAATCCATCAAGAGGATTGCCGCAGGCGATAGCCCCGGCAATGGTTTTTGGTTTTACCGGTTTTATCAAATCACTTTCATTTTTAAAAGCCTTCACAACTGTATTACAGCCTGTTGCTTGAATCCCGATCAGTTTCGGGAGTTTTCTTGTGAGCTTTACATGTTTAAATTCTTTCAGCCCTTTCCATATTCCATGAATCAATGTGCCGTTACCTATAGGAGATATTATATAGTCGGCTTCAATTTCATCCGCGATTTCAAACCCGACTGATTTTTCCCCCTCTCCTCTGTATGGGTAGTCTCCCATCAGGTACCACCCTTTCGTCCTGAACAGTTTAAATGCTTCTGCCTCTGCTGTATTATAATCTCCATTGACTCTATGGATTTTAGCTCCGTAACTTTTGATTTGCGCGGTCTTTATATCAGGAGTGTCGGAGGGCAGGATGATATGCGCTTTAATGTTTGCAGCTGCGGCATAAGCGGATACAGAGGCGCCCATATTGCCTGTGGACGCGCACACGATTTCATTTGATCCAAACTCTAAGGCCTTGGATATCTCAACGGTAGTTCCCCTGTCCTTGAATGATCCGGTGGGGTTTTCACTTTCGCATTTAAAGAAAAGATTATCAAAGCCGAGTTCACGGGAAATATTTCTTGATTTAAGAAGAGGTGTTCCGCCCTCCATTAAAGTAACACTGTTTTCTGATTTGACGAGAGGAAAGAACTCTCTATATCTCCAATGTCTGAATGGCCTTTTTCTCAGTTTGTTCCAGGAGATAATGTTTCTTATTTCATTAAAGTTAAAAATAACTTCAAGGCTTTGTCCACAGGAGCACCGGTACCTTATCTCTTTTTTTGAGTATTTTTCTTTACATTCTACGCATTGGAGATAGCGGATATGCATAAAAGCAATTTTAACATAATTGACAACGTAAGTATCTCATTTTATAATGCGTATTTTGGATGTCGTCTTGAGCTTGCCGAAGGGAGATATTCTATTTTTTTCTATGTAACATTTCGGCAGGCTTAGTGTGGCATATAGCTGTTTTTCACGAAGTGGCGGGGCTACAACCACAATTCGGCAAGGAAAACCGAATTGGAAGGTTTCCGAAGGAAAGCCGCCCGAAGGGTTGAGGCACTGGATGGCCGAATTCAAATGGGCTGCCGCCAAATCTGCTAATAAAAAATTGTGCTAAGCGTTGCATAAGTCGCAGTAAAAGGGAAAACCAAACTGCGACTAAAAAAACACAATTTTACAGATTTGCAATACAGATGTCTTCAATTGAGTTGGGGGATGGTCTAATGGTAGGACGAGCGGCTCTGACCCGCTTAGTGAAGGTTCGAATCCTTCTCCCCCAGCCATCCTTCGACAGGCTCAGGACAAGTCTGGAGCAACCTCAAATAAGTAAAAATCGTTATGAACATAAAGGACGTAGAGAGCTTTATTATTTTAAAGTCGAAAGATAGTCCTGAGTTTGTCGAAGGATGGTACTGAGCGACAGAGGAGTCGAAGTGCCGGAACAGTGGTATCTTTATATATTAGAGTGTAATGATGGCTCCTTGTACACCGGTGTTACACCAGATATAGATAGGAGAATCAAGACACATAATGAGGGAAACGGTGGTAGGTATACTCGTTCCAAGCTTCCTTTATCGCTAATATATTCTGAAACACACTTAACAAAATTTGAAGCTGTAAAGCGGGAGTTGCAAATAAAAGGATGGTCAAAGAAAAAAAACGGGCTTTAATTGATCAGGATTTGGAGAATCTTAAAAAACTTTCAAGATCAAGCAATAAACAATTTTGAATGGTTACCGTTTCTGCATTTAAATATTCTCTTCCTCTATCTATTTTTTGTTCTTTCCGGCTAAGAAGGTTTCGAGCTGTTTAGCCTTCTCGGGATTCATCTTTTTCAGATCGATCAGGATTTCTTTTGCTTTGCTGATTTCTCCTGTAGCAATATAAGCTATCCCAAGGTTTCTGTGAAAATCAGAGTCAAGCGGATTTAGAGAGATGGCTTTTTTATATTCTACAATCGCTTCTTTTACTTTATCCGTCGCAAATAGCATATTTGCCAGATTATAATGATAGTCAGCGATTTTAGGATTAATTTTTATAGCCTTTCTAAATTCCTTCATAGCCAGTTCATATTTCCCTTCTTTCGAATAGATATTTCCCTTTTCAAAATGATCCAAAGCATCATCCGCAAAACATGGAGTAATAGCAGGAAGCATGAAAACCATGAGCACAATTAAAAGAAACAAAGATCGAACAGTCATAAATAATTCCCTATAAAAAAGTTT
>DASCNB010000205.1:0-5205 GCA_036011265.1 Nitrospinota bacterium
ATAATAATATTTAAATTTTAAATAAATTATTATAATACTGCAATCTATATTTTCTAACACACTGTTTTATTGAGATAATAATTGTGGCATTGTTGTTGCTTTAAAGAAAAGCAAGAATTTATTAATAAAAAGCAGGAGGTGAAAATATGGCAATTGCGGGAGAAGCATTTGTTTGTGAAAAATGTGGGAAGATGATTGCTGTTATTAAAACCGGTGGAAATCCGGAAATTCATAGCTGTTGTGAGGTTATGAAGAAAGTGGAATTATAATTTTTATAAATCAAATGAAAGATAAAGAAGTCTTTACTTGAAAGGATATCATTTATGAAAAATCAATTGTTAGAAAATATAAAGGAAAGCACCGGTAAAACAGTTAACAAAACGTTAAAGAATGAGGAACCTATTCAAATCGCTTTTTACCCCCCTGAAGCACAGGGAACCGGGGCCTTCGATGGAGGAAGAATTACTGAGTTCAAACCTATTGCTTTTCCTTATGAAGGTCCGACAGTAAGGCATGTAGGCCCTCTTTTTTACTGGGCCTGGGCTTCAGCGAATGGTTATGGGAAAATAGCCCTTCATCCGCACAAGGGATTCGAGATTTTGAGTTATGTGATAGAAGGTGAAATCGGCCATGGAGACACACTGGGCACTGTTAGTAGAGTGAGAACAGGTGGCGCTCAAGTTATGCAAACAGGTTCAGGAGTTTCCCATGAAGAAGAGACCCTGGGAAATCATACCGAATTTTTTCAGATTTGGTTCGAGCCTTTTTTACAAGAAGCTTTTAAGAGAACGCCTACTTATCGAGAATTTAATCACGAAGCTTTTCCGATCGAAAAAGAGAACGGCGTCACCGTAAAATCCATCATTGGTCGGGACGCTCCTGTATCTATCGAAACCGATGTAATTATGCAGGACGTTTCAATTGATCCAGATCGAAACTACGAGAGGAATCTTGCTGCCGGTCGCAGTCTGGCTATTGTAACCATCAGTGGGAAGGGAGCTTTAATAGATGAAACAAAGAGCGAAGAAAAGAATATTAAGAGACAAGACTTTGCTGTAATCCATGCAAAAAAAGAAGCAACCTTATCTATTAAAGCGGAATCTGATGCTCCATTGCGTCTTACAATAATAGAAGTACCGGCCAAAGTAGATTATCCATTATATAAAAATTGATAAAGCGGCCAAGGGGCCGCAACCACAATTCGGCATGGAGAGTCGAACTGGACGGATGTTATTGCAATCCGCCCGAAGGGTTGAGGCCATGGAAGACCGAAATCAAATGGAGCTTCCGCTCCGATTAGTAAACAAAAAAAACTTGTTAAAAAAAACAAGATTTTACAGAGTAATAGTATTCAAGGAAAGGAGGTGATCTTAATGGCTGCTGCTGGAGAAGTTTTTGTTTGTGAAAAATGCGGTAACATGGTTGTTGTAATAAAAGCAGGGGGTAATCCGGAAATTCAATGTTGCGGAGAAGCAATGAAAAAGAAAGAGTTATAAAATTACAATTTAATTTATTATAGATCCTGCCTCTTCCCAAATAGGAAGAGGCAGGTAAAATTTTCTGCATTAATTTTTCATCGTAACGTAGGGGATCAGATGCAAAAAATTAAGGAGAAATAAGTGAAAAAACTCGTCGCTTTTCTTGTCTTTATCATAATGCTTTCTAACGCAGGGCCGATAGAGGCTGAAGAAAAAAAAGAAAATCTGGTTTGGGACGCAGGAACCGTTCAGCTGGAACTTGAAAAGCTAGCGGACGGGGTTTATGCGTTTTATCCTACCGACGCTAAGGAAAAAAACCCGAAAGGATATCCGGTTGCTACGTCCGGTGGTTTTGTTGTTGGTGATAATTCAGTGCTCGTTATCGAATCAATGGTGAACAAACGGTTAGCAAACCAGGTCATCGGCTTTGTAAAGAAAGTAACCAACAAACCGATTCGCTATGTCGTCAACACCAGCTACCATGGCGACCATAGTTACGGAAACTATGTCTTCCCTGATGCGGCAAAGATCATTCAGCACAGTAAAACCAAGGCTTTCATGGATAACAAGGAAGCCTTTGAGGCGGACAAAAAGTTCATGGCCCAATATTTTGGGGCTAACCGCGGAATTGAAGATGTGGTGTCCCGCACGGCCGACATTATTGTGGACGAAAAGAAAACCATCGACCTTGGAAACAAAAAAGTTGAAATCATGCATCTGGGTTTTGCCCAAACAGAAGGTGATTTGTTTGTATGGGTCCGTAAAAATAAAGTTTTTTGGACAGGAAATCCTGTTGTCGCAAGTCCTCCGGCTTTGCCCTGGTTGCTAGATGGAAAGCATGAAGCGGTCCTTGCAACAATGAAAAAGGTCCGCTCCTTTCTTCCCGATGATGCTGTGGTCGTTCCGGGTCACGGCGTTCCTGTTAAACCTAAAGATCTTGAGTTCATTATTAGATACCTGGAAACTCTCCATCAGGAAGTAAAAAACGCCGTTGAAATAGGAATGACTTTAGAGCAAGCACAAAAGAACATCACCATGAAGGAATTCCAGGGTTATGCACTCTGGGGATGGGTCCACTCAGGAGTAAACGTCCCAAACACATACAAGGAACTTTCTAAATAAAACTCCCTGAAGCAGGTACAAATGATTTTGTTTTTAAAAAATCTTGCAATTTTGGACAGATTGTTGCAGATTGCTATTGAAGCTCCCCGCAGCAGCTCTCTATAGCTACGATAAAGGACAAGGCTGCGACAGCGCTCGCTAAGCACTTTCATCAAGACGCTCCTTTACGACTTGATAATCTCAAGGCATAATAAAAGTTTTCGACATACAAATGGTTGGAGTTGAGGATTAGATGGTAAAAGTAATATATGAAAATGAGGCGACCATTGAAGAGGAAGATTTAAATCTCACGCTCTTGGAAATGTCATTGAAGCATGGAATTAAACATGCACACATCTGCGGAGGTAAAGCGCGTTGTTCAACATGCCGTGTGATCATATTAGAAAACCCAAATAATCTTCTTCCTAGAAATTCAGTAGAAACAAGTTTAGCTAAAACAAAAGGTTTTGAATGTAATATCCGGTTAGCATGCCAATCGAAAATTAAAGGAGAGGTGAAGTTGCGCCGGTTAGTCCTGGATGATCACGATATCAAGTTGGCAGGCAAACCATCACAATCAACAGGCAGGGAAGCTCATATGGCAGTCTTGTTTAGCGATCTTAGGAACTTTACTGCATTTTCAGAAAACCAGTTACCCTATGATGTCATCCATTTTCTGAATCGCTATTTTTACAGCATGGGCAATGCCATTTTGAAGCAGAATGGTCATATCGACAAATATATGGGAGATGGCATCATGGCCCTGTTTGGCCTATCTGAATCAAACCCTGAAACAATTTGTCTCAATGCAGTCTCAGCCGCTTTAAATATGATAGATAAACTGGATTCTCTCAATCAATACGCCGGTAAAGACTGTGAACAAAAATTTAAAATGGGAATTGGCATTCATTTTGGAGAAATGATCATAGGAGATGTAGGACACCCGGACAAAATCCAGTTCACTGCCATAGGCGACACTGTTAACATGGCAAGCCGCATTGAGTCTGCAACCAAGGACGCTCAAGCTTCCATCCTCATTTCTGAAAAAGCCTATTGTCATATCAAAGATAAAATTAAAACAGGCAAAATAATTGAAACTGAACTTAAAGGAAAAGAAGGTTTGCATAAACTTCATGAGGTCAAAGGGATTCTTTAATTCCTATCGGCAGCTTTTTGTCAAATGTAGCAGTAAAATAATAAACGCATAATCGATGTGGAAAAATATATTAGGATGAGCATTTAAAGTGATCCGAAGTCATTTCAATTATTTTATTTCTATCTAACTTTGCTCAGTAAACAGATATATGCAATAATGGCTGAATCTATTATTTAGTGATCTATGAGCTTTTTTAATTGCCTGCCTTCCATGAATAAAACAAAGTTTCAAATAATTATTTATTTAAAAGTTATATTACTAATTTTTGCTCTTTCATCACCCCTCTTGGCTTCAGACTCTCAAGAGATTAAGATCATTGCAAAAAAGAACAGTGTTTCTGCAACTGACAAGAAGTCGATTGAAGGTATGGTTTTTATAAAAGGTGGTTGTTTTAAAATGGGAGACACTTATGGGGTTGGTAGTTCAGATGAATTACCCGCCCATAAGGTATGTGTGGATAATTTTTATCTTGGAGAACATGAGATAGAACAACGGAAATGGCAAGAGATCATGGGAAATAATCCGTCATCTTTTAAAAACTGTGGTGAAGGATGTCCTGTAGAGAATATAACCTGGCATGATGTTCAGAAATTTATCAAAAAGCTTAATAACGATGCCGGTATGAGTTACAGGCTACCAACAGAGGCAGAGTGGGAATATGCTGCACGAGAAGGAGGGAAAAGATTTGTATGGTCCGGCACGAGCACCTTTAAAAAACTGGAAGACTATGCCTGGTATGAGCACAATTCAGGCAAAAAGACCCATGCCGTTAAATCAAAAAAACCAAACTCTCTTGGTCTATACGATATGACAGGTAATGTCTGGGAATGGATTTTCGACCGCTATGATCGTAACTATTACAAGAAAAATAATCCCCATATTAATCCAAAAGGAGCTTCAAAAGGTTCTGACCGCTTGGTAAGGGGGGGGTCCTGGGTTGACCTGCCAAGACACTGCCGGTCAACCTTTCGTCTTGATTATGATCCGCGAGGTAAAGCCTACACAATTGGGTTTCGCCTTGCTCATAGCGCTATTACCAAAAAATGATATCCTGACTACCAAACTCCAAATTGCAAATATTTCTCAATATCTGCAATTTAATAATAACATTTATCTTGTTTCATGGTCTCTGACGGAGTAAAAAGAGTAACCACAATTATAAGGAATGATAAAGTAATGGGACAATGTAGATTTTTTAAATTTCTATTTGTATTCATCTTAGGAGTCCATTTCTTGTTTTTTCCAACAGTAACAGGGGCAGACGATGATGATAAACGTGAAAAGCTAAAATCCAACTCAGCCAAAATAAGACGTCAGGGAAAATCCGGATTAAAACCATCAGACCCCGTTTCACCGATATTAAATTTTTCTGAAGAACTTGGTTTAAATAATGAACAGTTTGCTAAATTAAAAGCCACAAGATTAGATTACAAAAAAAAGAATATCCGTTTAACAGCAGCTATTAAAATA
>DASCNB010000206.1:0-3382 GCA_036011265.1 Nitrospinota bacterium
GGAATAAAGCTAGCCTCTCTTGGGTTTTTAATTGAAGATCCGGGGATGCATATAGCCTGGCGTGACGCGGTTAAATATGATTTTATTATCGAATTGTTGGGCAATATTAATTGGGGAAAGTTAGACTATTTGCTAGTCGATTTACCTCCCGGCACGGGAAACGAACAGATTACCATTATAGATTTTATCGGCAAAGTTGATGGATCTGTTATCGTGACAACTCCCCAGGATTTGGCTCTGCTCGATGCAAGAAAGATGATCTCCTTTGCCAGGGACAGTAATGTCCCTATTGTTGGCATCATAGAAAACATGAGTTCCCTTACCTGCCCTCACTGCGACAAGCAGATCGATGTTTTTAAAAAAGGTGGAGCTAAAAAATTAGCAAAGGAGATGACTCTCCCATTTCTCGGGGCTATTCCTCTTGACGCGGATATTACTATCCAATCGGACAAAGGGGAGCCTGTAGTATTATCAAGACCAGACTCTGCTCCTGCCAAAGGCTTTCTAAAATTGGCGGAAAACTGCCACAAATTTTTGAATTCAAAATAATCGGGCAAAAAAGAGCGGTTTTGCTTCACGATTATTCCGAGATTCTCCTGATTAAAAGATAAATAAATCTTGAAGTCATCTTGAGGTAATCGAGAGGCTGAAAAAATTATTTTGCTTCTTGATTACTCCAAGGTTTTTCATGATTAAAAATCAATTAAATCATATATCTATTCTGTGCAATTCCTGTTTTAAAACATAAAAAAAATGAAAAACTATAAAATCTCAAATGCTTTTTGCTGTAGGAACATCATTTTGTGTGCTGTGTATACTGGTAGGTTTTTATAAAGAGGTTTTATGGTTTTTCGACAATAAGCGGTGGTTCAGCTAAAAGATTAAATGAAAGCTTTCTGGCTTTTTGTAAATACTTTTCTTTCATCATTTCATCTCCAAGCTTTTCATAGCACAACCCTAAATAATAATAAGAATAAGGGTATTCCGGGTTTATTTTAGTTACCGTAAGAAAGCGTTGAATGGCTTCCTGGTAATTGTTCTCATTATACAATATGATTCCTAAATTATGATAAGAAGAGAATTGATAAGGGTTGTTTTTCAAAGATAATTCCAAAAAGTGTTTGGCTCTATCAAATTTTCCTTTCCCCATATACGATGTTCCCAGGTTGTTTAAAATTCTTGTGGATCGAGGGTATTTCTCCAAAGCGTCCATCCATAAGGATGATGTATCACGCCATAACAATGCTCTCCCAAAACTAAAAATATAAAAATATAAGAATATTGTTATTACAATAGTATATTTTATACTTTTAGAAAAATTAAGTCGTGAAATTGAATATCCAAATAAAGTACAAAATCCGATCAAAGCTAAATACAACCTATATTCTGTAATTATATCAAGTATGGGATAGAGAGTATTTGTAGGCAGAATGGAGATTCCCATCCATAAAATAGAAAAATTAACTAACGGATTTGTTCTGCTTTGAAAAATAGAGGTTATAAAAATTATTATAAATAACATTCCCGGTATAAAACCAAAGGAAAGGTGGTAATCCTGCATGGTTAAATCATGATAAATACTTTGATTGAATGGCAAGAAGAATAAGGAAGTTGCAAAAGAGCTATAGTGTAATTGAGTAAATAGAAAAGCAAAAGGGGAGCCTAATGAAAAGCCAGCAGTATCCTTATGAGCATTCCCTTCAAGAACCAGTAAAAAAATAATTATGCTTGATTCGAGAAAATAGATAGCAAAGATGGGAAAATGCTTCCATTCCAGTCGCCTTTTCAACAAGCAAACTAAAACCAAAATTAGCAATAATGGGAGGATAATAGAAGTTTCTTTGGAAATATAAGCGAGGAAAGCGCTTACAAATGACAAACCAAGACGATTGTATCTTATAAAATCTGCCTTCAAAAAATAATCGGAGAAAAAAATAGCTGTAACTAAAATAAAAAACGTACTTAATAGAACAGAAAAGGAATGTATGTAATGAACACTTTCACCGGATAAGGGATGGATTAAAAATAGTAGAGATATATATAGAGTCGTTGTTTTATCAAATAAATTTTTAAATCTATTAAGCAACACATATAGCAATACTGAATTTAATATATGAATGGAAATAGAAAATATATGAAAGTAGATGGGAGATTTAACATTTAGCAAAGAAAAGACGTATATTACTAAGTTAAACAAAGGTCTGGAAGGAATCGGATAGACAAACGCCTCTCCAAGCGGAAGCGTATGCATGTAATCAAGATTTCTTTTAATTCTTCCAATGTCATCATAGAAAAAAGGTGTGTTAATTGATTGAAGATAGATAGGTAATGAGACAATAATTATCAAAAAAACAGCTATTATATGATGATATTTTTCAAACCATGTTTTGTGTTTTTGCATCTAATTTTTTACTCAGAGCATAAAATGGTATACATTTTTCCATAAGGGTACTATGACACCCTGAACTTGCCGGAGGGTCTCCTTCCGGGAGAGCTTTTTCGTGGATTAAAGTTAGCAGCAGAATCGAGTTATCAAAAAGTTCATTTAACTTAAAAAAATTAGATTATAGCAAGACGTGTTCTTCTGACAAAAAATATTCCTACAGCTACTGCCATAATCAAAAGTTGCAGAATTATCCATTATGACTTTTTGATGTAAATACTTGTCGAAACAAGCATCCTATGATAATCAAAAGAGAAATAATTGAAAAAATCAATCCTATCAATATACTTTTAGATTTGAAATGAAACTTTACTTTGTGTTGTCCTTGAGGAATATAAACCGCTTTGAAAATGCCATAAGCTTTTTTGATTTCAACAGGCTTACCATCAAGTTTTGCCTCCCAGCCTGGATAAGCATTTTCTGAAATAATTAAAAAAGATGGCGATTTTGACGAAACAGATATTTCATACCCGTTTGAGGTCCGAATTATATCTGAAACCGGAAGCCAATTTGAAGCATTTTCATTATTCCGTCCAGGAAGAGCTATTTGTTGTTCGCTATCTATCGGCACAGGTTCTGACAGGGAGGATATCCTCAACGCTGGATTGGCACGCTGCCATGTTTCTGTAAGCCAGGCTAATGGTCTTGCAGCCTGGTCTTCGTATAGATATATTCCACGAGATGAGTCTTTTAGTAAAATCTGTTTATTGTCAAGAAAACTGCTCTTTTTATAGCCGACTGGATAAGGGGTGAGATAAAACCTTGTACTGTATAAGCGATAAATATCTAATTTAGATAGCCCTGATTTGACCCATAAATTATAGGTTGCCATTAATCGTTGCGGTCCATACTTAAACGTATATGCAAGACCGTTAATTGTTCTTGTGTTCGGGATCATCCCCTGGAATTTCCATCTGCGTCTTTCCACGAGACCATCAA
>DASCNB010000207.1:0-13779 GCA_036011265.1 Nitrospinota bacterium
AGATTCGAAAAAAATTTAAATTCCGATCTACTCCAAAAGGCATCGCGTGCCGGATGTCTGAAAATAGTTTTCGGCCTGGAGTCATACTCCCAGAGGGTGCTTGATCTTATGGATAAAGGAACGGATAAAAAGCATATAAGCAGGGTTGTTCAGGATTGTCTTAAATATAATATAGCTGTTCATCTCTATATAATTGTCGGTTTCCTTACAGAGACAAAAGAAGAAGTTATGGAGACGGTAAACTTTGTTTTAAAAAACAAGGATCTTCTTCAATCCTATGGTTTTTCATGCCTTCCATGTCTCTTTGATCTTGAGAAAGGTTCTCCAATAATGGATTCTCCTGAAAAATTTGCTCTGAAAAAAATCATGGCGCCTGCCCAGCATGACCTGAGCCTTGGATATATTTTTGAGGGAGGCAAAGGGATGACGACAGAGGAAACAGAAAAGCTATATGATGAAGTTATGGAGATGATGGGGAAAGCGATTAACCCCCTTCCTTTTAACTATTCCATGGCAGATGGTTTATTATATCTTGCTCGAGGAAAAGAGAAAAATAGCGCCCAGTTACCTGTTGAGCATTAGTAGCGTGGGAAAATAACTCTCAATTGTCAATTGAAAATGCTCAATTGTGAACTTTTATTGTCTTCTTCGGGGATTGAGAGAAAACTCCTCACCTTTAAGCGAAGACTTTAGTTAAACGATTCACCTTCGTAAGGCACAAAGTAGCAAAGGCAGGAGGCACAAAACAGGTGGCGAACTTTTAGGTTCTGTGCCTTTGTTCCTTTGTATCTCTCTACCTAATATATTCTTATGACAAAAGACTGGACAGTTACACAGGCCTATTTTTGGGCCTCCAAAATTCTATCCGCTAATGATATACCAGCTCCGTATGCTGAAGCTGAGTATCTCCTTGCGCATGCCCTTAAATGTGACAAGAAGGACGTTATTGTCAATCACGATAGAGTTCTTTTAGACAATGAGGCAGATTTGTTTAAAGAGCTTATAGATAGACGTTTAAAAAGAGAACCGTCTCAGCATATTACCGGAGAAGAGGAGTTCTGGGGATTATCCTTTAAGGTTACTAAGGATGTTCTCATCCCTAGACCGGAAACACAACTCCTTGTTAAAGAAGCGCTAAAAGAAGCTAAAAATTTCTCGCCTGACGTAAATATTATTGATCTTTGTACAGGGAGCGGGTGTATTGCCGTATGTATGGCTGTAGAACTTCCAAAGAGCAAGGTTTACGCTATTGATATATCGAGCAAGGCCCTGTTAGTTGCCGGAGAAAACGCGAAAAAACATGATGTGGAGAAAAGGATTACTTTTGCGGAAGGGGATCTCCTGAATGCTGTGGAGCCGTTAGAATTAAAGGGAAAGATAGACCTTTTTCTCTCTAATCCTCCCTATGTTTCAAAAAAGATGATGGAAGAACTTCAGCCGGAAATAGAGCTGTATGAGCCTATGCTTGCGGTTTCCGGTGGCGATGATGGATTCGACTATTATAGACGGATAATCCCTGAAGCTGTTGCATACCTTAAACCGGGAGGACATTTAATATTAGAGATAGGCTATGGACAGAGTGATGGTATAATATCTTTAATAGAGAAGGAAAAGGTTTATAAAGGAATCGAAGTCAAGAAAGATTTCGCGGAGATAGACAGGGTTGTGAAAGCGCAGCGTACTTGACGCAACCAAAAAAATAGTAGGCAGTCTAGCTGCTAATTTGTGGAAAATCCGAAACGCGAATACCGAAATCCGAAACAAATTCGAATCACGAAATTTCTAATGCTCAAAACCACCCTTAGACAGGCTCAGGGTGACATAAAATTGTCATGGTGAGCTTGCCGAACCATGAATTTCGATATTGTTTCGAATTTTTGTTAAAAAGTAACCAAGATTCGCCCTTTGATGTTTTTCCAAGAAGACTTGAATTCAGGTTTTGACATTCGGATTTTCATTTTAGATACTCTGGAAGGTTCAAAATATAAATGGGTTTTGCAAGAAGGGATTTTTTAAAAAAGGCCGTGGCCACGGCAGGACAAGTTGTCGCGGAAGTTGCGGCGGGTGCTTCCACCAAGGAAAAGATACCGGTTAAAAATATTAAAAAGGTAGACTTCCTGAGACCGCCGGGGGCAGTGGAGGAGGAATCTTTCCTTAAGTTATGCACCCGGTGTGATGATTGCATAAATGCCTGCCCCCATCACAGCATAAAGAGATCCTCAGAAAGGGGTCTAGAGGGAACCCCTGTTATCCTTCCAAGAGAGACGCCCTGTTATCTTTGTGAAGATTTGAGCTGTATAAAGGCATGTAAAACAGAAGCGTTAATTCCGGTCGAGAGGGAAAAAGTAAAGATGGGTGTTGCGAAAATAAAAAAGAAAAGATGTTCCGCCTGGGATGGTCAACCATGCCAGTACTGCGTTACAAAGTGTCCGCTTTCTGAAGAAGCAATTTATTTAGATGATTTTAAGCCTGTTATAAGAGAGGAAAAATGCACCGGATGCGGGGTATGTGAGCAGATCTGCTTAACTGTAAATCAAAGTGCTCCCATTACTATAACTCCAGCGAGATATTTATAATGAAAAGGTTCATTACTATTAACATTTTTTAAAGGAGGTAGATTTATGGGAAAGGTAAAGATGAAAGCGTGGTATGGCCTCATGCTGAGGGTTCTTTTGGCCATATTGCTGTTGTGGGCAGCCCCGGCTCGTTCCGCCACTATTCTCGAATTCCTGACCCCTACGCCGGACAGTTGTCCCACAGACTTGGCATTTGATGCAAAAGGTAACTTATGGTTCACCGAAATTAATGGTAACAGAATAGGCAAACTGGTTCCATCTGATGCGAAATCTGGAACATCGAAGGGGATCGTTGAGTACGAGCTACCGGAACCTAACAGCAAGCCTAATTATATTATTGTTGCCAGAGATGGTATGGTCTGGTTCACCGAGATGGGAGGGAACAGAGTGGGCCGGCTCGATCCGGCAACAGGCAGAATCAAGGAATTTCCAGTTCCTACTCCAAACAGTGAACCGCATCACTTAGCGGAAGGGGAAGACGGCAAAATCTGGTTTCTGGAGTTTGAGACAAACAAAATTGCCCGGCTGGATCCGAAGATAGGGCAAATCAAGGAGTTCAACGTGAACGAAGGGAACCCACATGATTTGGTTTTAGTCGATGATCGGATATGGTATTCCCAAGGGGGCAAGTTTTGGGCCAAGAAATTTTTTAATAAAATAGCCAGATTGAATGTGCTAACAGGAAAGATCAAGGAAATCGTTATTCCGCCAAAAAAATCTGTTCCCCATGGATTGACTGTGGACAAGGGTGGCGTCCTCTGGTTTACGCAGCTTTTTGCCAATAAAATTTCAAGGCTTGATTTCTCTGCTGAGTCTCCCATTGTTGTCGAATACCTGGTACCGGAAAAGCGAAAAGGACCCCATGATCTTGTGGTTGATGACGAGCGTGGCTGGGTTTGGTTTACGGAAAACAGGGGCAATAATATCGGTCGTCTCGACCTTGCTAAAGCCAAACCGGGAACCTCTGAAGGCATGGAAGAGTTCAAAGTACCGACTGCCAAAAGCCATCCACATGAACTGGTGCTTGATTCCGAGGGGAATGTTTGGTTCACAGAAATGGGTTTTTATTTCATGGGAAAGTATCAGAATAAAATAGGCAAGCTGATTCCTTAACCAGTTAGAATGGCATTGCAGCTATTTTCTTAGTCGTGGTACAGTCAACATTGAATTTTTTTAGACGGTGTTTAGTTGTGAAATTTTTTGGCACTGTTTAGCTCTTTCTTTTTACAGCACCTTATGCAAGGCTTAACAAAGTCTTGTGGATAACTCTTTTTTATAACCGTTCACTGTTAACTAATAACTGTGAACAGTTACTTTTTTTTAAAAATAATTTTAGTTGCTAGTATGCTGGACTGAGCAATAGAAGGAGAACCATCCTTGGATCAGAAATTATTATATGACGTTTTAAGGGCTGAAATCGGGGACCGGAAGATTCCTTTAAGTCTCGGCAAGACATGTCCGATGAAATGCACCTTTTGTTATGAGCAAGACCATAGTTACCGGAAAACATTCAATACCCCGCGCACAACTCAGGAGCACTGGCAGTTTATCCTGAACGAGATTCAAAAGTATCCCTCCGGAAAAAACGAATCATGGATATTTGGAGGAAACGAGTATATGGAATGGACAGAAACGTTTCTCCATCCTTGCGCCATGGACTGGCTGGAGGAATTTCTGGACAACACGGATAAAAAGGTCGTGATTTTTACGACGGGTTGTCTCCCGCATGAAAAGATTAACCGACTGGCTGAAAAATACTCCGGAAGAATCCATATGGAGCTATCAGTGAATACCCTTAGTCGGTACAGGAAACAATTAATGCCGATCGGTCCATCAATAAACCAAGTGCTTAAAATTCTTGATGGACCGGTGGTGACTACGGCGAATTTCTATTCCTTCGGCCCGTCCACTATGTCCGAAGATGCCAGGACCATTTCAAAAATCAATCCGAGATGTCATTTGTGGATGGGGTGTCTCACACCATTGAAATATATCGACGTGAAAACTACTGCTTTGATGCGGCAGGGTAAAAAATTTCTTCCGGAAGAGGCCAAAAAAATTTATGATGACTGTCTACCTAACATTTCGATGATCCACACGGAATCAGACATCACGACTTTTTTAAATCGAAACAAGATACTAAAATCCTTTGATGCGTGTGAATTAGAAAAGAAAGATTCTGTGGTGATGGCGGGAAATGTGTACAAAATTCTAAGTATGTTTCGCCGAAACAGGGCCAGGTACCTGTATGTGCCGAACGATACCCTCGGAGGAGATTCAGATTGCAGCACTCTTCTTACCTTCAACGATATAGCCAAAAGAATAACCAACCAAACTCTGGTTTATTTACCGAAGGTCATTATGGAAAACACATCAAACGAGGAGAGAGATATTGCCGGTGTATCTTTTGATGATCTTAAGTCCTGGTTTCCCAGGTGCCGGTTTAAAGTGTTGCATAAGATCAACTCTAAACAGTCCAATAGAAAGTTGTATGAAAAAGGTTATCTAAAGAACTATGTTGAGGATTATTTGCAGAATCCTCTTTCAAAACAATTTGAAGCAATTCCTCTGCCAAATTGAAAGCGTCTGGCAAGCGCATTATTAGCTACTCTCTTTTTCTTCATAAAGAGCGGGGCAACATAAGGCTTCAAAAGTGGCTGACAAATGTTGATAAATAAGTTTAAAAAGGAGAGTAGATGCTTTACCGGTTAAAAGTAGTATTTGTAGATAATCAGGAAATTGAGTTGGAGAAAACCAAAAAACACGGTTTCAGCGATGATCTGGAATTTCTTGAGGTAACAACTGTGGAGGAAATTTTCCTCATCCCGTTTAAGCAAATAAAATACGTTTCTTGCGACGCTAAAATACTTGAAAAGTAAAATATTAAACAGTTTGCATTTTTCCATAATGGTACTATGTCACCCTGAGCCCTTCGATAAACTCAGGACAGGCTTTGCCGAAGGGGCTCTGTAAGTAGTTGATATAACGATTATTACTCTTCATATGTAATTTTGGTTACATGTTGACAGGATAATCATGGATTACCTATAATATTATTGTATAAAGTGACAGAATTATTAAAAGAAAAGGAGAAACATGTCTGAAAAAAAACGGCTTCTTGCTGCTCTTACCCGAGCAGACAGCATACGTTTTAAAGCCAACAAAAGTGAAGTTTCCGCGATTAAGGAACAATTCGACAAACTCAAAAAAATAAAACAAGACGATGCCTTTTTCTGGTGTCTTAATAACAAGCCGGACATTGCCAATACAAGAATAAAAGAATATCCGACAGGACACATCGTATTTTACAACGCAGAGGGAAGACGTTTTCTCTTTACTGATCCGGAAGGTCACCCGCTTCACGAGTGTGATTGGAAAAAGGATGAGAAATCCGGGGAAACCTCCCTGGCCTTTGTCCGCATGCAGATCGACTCAGGACTCTGGTTTGGAATCCAGCCGAAGGTCAAGACTTTTTCAATGGAGGTCAGTTTTAAAAATGAGCCTAATTGGGCAACTATGACTTTGGATGATGTTAGAAGTCATGCGGCTAAGACATGGGATGTTCCCCTTGCCGATATAAAGCATTTTTATAAGGATGAAAATTTTGTCTCAACAGTGGAAGCCAAATATGATGTGCATTTAATAAAAGATGGTCTCTATGCCTTGATGGACGGAACATTTGAGGACAAGATATTTATTAGTTATATGCTTTCGGTTAACTGGGAGAAGCTCGATATCATTCCGGTAGTGGAGCTTTACCAGTCTACTTTACCCGGATGTGGAGCTGCCGCTTTTGAGGTCCTCTGGGGATTGTATGATGATCAATCCCGTGAAACCGGTATATCCCCATTACGGTTTCGAGGTTTACCCACTTTCCCATCGCAGCAGGCGTTCAATGTTTTTTCCGCCTATCTCATCCCAAAAGAACCGGAAGGAGAGAACATGATGGACGTTTTTATGAATTTTCATCGTTCACACGAGATTACGTGGACTCTCAGGCCTGATCCTCCCTGGCGGTATTTCAGCAGTGAGCATTCAATCTGTTTATCTGTTCAAAACGATTTTCTATATAAAGTAACCGCGCTGAATGACCCGGCAGCATTACCATATATCAACGAAGCAATGCCATCGTTGCAACAGCAGTCACAGAAGGAGAAGAAAAAAGGAAGATATGAAGAAGAAGGCTGGCGGCCCTACGCTTCCTGCCAGCGGCATTTGCATGTAGGGGAAAACTCTATTATGTTGATAGATGATGATGCAAGCAGGGAAATTCCTCTTCTAAAGCTCTGGGGAATCAAACCAAACAGGGAGCCATTGAAACCGCAAGCCTCGTACCCGTTTAACTGGAGATACTTTTTTAGAGGTTCCCCGCCTGAAGTAGACCCGGTTAATGTGCTTTTAACCGTTCCTTTGTACCCGGAAGGCGCCTCTGAAATTGAGGAAACTTCACTCCAGCCCATGGTTATTGATCAGATTTTGTATTACATGGAAATGACCGGTGATATGGGTAAACGGCTGGAAAAAATAAATAGCACCCTCATACATACCTTTGATACCACAATTTCCGGATGCATTGATTGTAAACGGGAACGAGAATATACTGTATTGTATGGCAGCCCGGAATGGGCACAGAAGAACGCGCAACTACTTTGGGATCATGCGGTATCAAAAAAACAACTCAATGCCTTAAAAAAGGTTTCTTTCCTTCCGGAGGAAAAAAATATTGACGCGGCTTATCTAAAAAAATACGATATGATTTATAAGTGGATTCCTTTTATCTATCACCTGGATCGGCATGCATGCGCTTGTATGTTAAAATCTATTAGTAATGCATTGAATCAAAAGGGATTATTGTTCTTAGTTGGTCCGAGGCAGATTTTGGGATTTTTTGATCACTATTCGCTGAAATGCCTTCAAAATGACCCTATTGCTGAAATGCCATTTTTTAAACAGCACCTCAGGCTGTATCCGGAGACACTTATCAACCCCGAGGTAAATGTGTTTTTTGCGGAAAAGAAGGGTAATTCCTAATAGAAGGAGGAAAAGAGTTATTTATAATTTTCCCCAAACCAGGTTTTAATTTAGAAACTTTATTAGTCGCTTTTTTGTCTAAATGTAGTATAGGAATTTTGATTCTAAACATGATTACTCAGATTTGATTAGGATTAAGCTGATTCAATTAAAAAATCTATGTAATCTGAACATAATCTGTGTAATCATTTAGTGTGAATGAAACGAACACCTAATCTTGAAAAAGAGTAAAATTATCAACCTTTAATTAAAAAGGAGGGGATATGAAGAGTTTTAAAAAGAATTATTTTTATATTGTTATTTTACTAATTTTAGCAATATTTGCTTTTGCTCCGTTTATAAGCCAGACAAAGGCCGCTTCAAGTGATCAGGAACTTGCTGCCATAAAAAAGCAGTTCGGATCAGTACTTAAACTGAGAGGCCCCGCTGCGGATGAAATCAATGCTATTGCAAATCTTCTTACGCCCGGGAGTGGAATGATGGCCATTGACAGAACGCATGCGAGCGGCGAGTTCTGCATGCTGGAACCAACAACAGGGAAATATATGGTTCATTTTTCAAAAACACCTGAGAAAACCACTGAAGATATCTTATATTTTATTAACCCTGAAAACTTGAAGCAAAATGGACTTAAGGTGAAAAGTTTGCCTGCGCTTCCAACCACGCTTGGCAAAATGAAGCCATTTCAGTGGTACTATTATGATGGAAAAGGTCATGAACCTCACCATGGGGGTAGAGTCGGCAGAGAGTTTATTGTAATGGCAATTGATGTAAAATAAACAGACAATTTTTTACTCATGCATATCTATCGCGAGAGGAGGTGAAGGAACATGTTATATCGCATCATAGCATCAGCAGTCTTTATGGTCTTGATTCCCATGATACTTATGGCCCATGACGGACCCAAACACAAAGAAGAAGCAAAATCTTCTGAGGCTAAACATATTAGTGGTGTTATTATGAAATATCTGGAACAAGGCGATAAGGCCCCTGACTTTTCACTAATAAATCAGGACGGCAAAGAGTTGAGCATGGTACAACTGAAAGGGAGTCCTGTAATTTTTACTGTCATTTATACTGCTTGCCCTGACGCATGTTCATTGGTTCTCTACAACCGGGACAAGATTCAAAAAAAATTGGAGGATTCGATTGGTGAGGGAGCTACATTCCTGGGAGTTACGGTAGACCCTATGAACGATACTCCGGAAGTTCTGAAAGAGTATATAACAAAACTCGCTCTGAACCCTGAGAAACTTCATTTTCTGACAGGAAGCACTGAAACAATTAGGAAGGTATTAAATGATTACAGAATCAGACTCAGGGTAGACGCCGAGAAAGGCACAATAGTTGGTCATAGCGTTATGGCCTATGCCATAGACGCTGATGGTATAGTGCAAAAGGCTGTTGAGTTTGCCCAATGAGGCTAATTTTTATAAATCTTTTTAATCAAATTATTTAACAGTAATAAAAAGGAGGCATGTTATGAAAAGGTTTTTTAAATTTAGTGTGGTGGTTTTTGTTTCAATGATGTTTATGGCGATGACAGTCAACTTTGGCCAGGCTGCTGAGAAGGCATTAGCCGCTCCATCTGGTTCGGCCGGCGCGGCAAAGAATGCTGAAGGTATTTCGCACTACGATCAGGGACACTGGGATGTTGCCGCAAAGTACTTCATGGAGGCAGTCAAGGCCGATCCAAAACTGGCAGAGGCGCATTACAATCTCGCGCTCTCTTTACATAATCAAAACAATCACAAAGACGCTACCAAGCATTTTGGCCACGCACTTAAGCTTGCGCCTAAAAAACCAGGCATTGCAAATTCAGGAGTTCTAAAAGGCCATTTAGGGATGAAATAGTATTGTAGATTGATAGGATAGGAAATCCTGCAGTAAGCCCACTTGAAAGTGTTTAATGAGCGCTTTCTCGGCAGCTTGCTGCGGGGAGTTTAAATTAGCTTCGCAGATTCGCCCATAGAAGAGTATCTGCGATGACTTGGATTCCAATCAATACTGAAACTTGTTTTTTGAGATTCTTCGCTTTGCTCAGAATGACAGGTGAAGGGCTCAGAATGACAATTTGCTTCATTATTGGTATTTCACAACTGCCTCTCTTTTGCATCGCCTTGATGAACCTCTTTACTTCTGATACACTAATAAAAAAATTAAAAAATCTGTAGAATATCACTAAGAAATCAGGAGAATTATTATGCTAAACACCGATGCACCCATATCTCAAATCAACATAAAAGATCCTTTCATGGCCCAATTGGCTTTAAATCAAATCATAAATTTATCTGAACTTGATTCATCAAAGGCTGAACAGACTGCGGCTCAATTGTTCAATGATGTTTCCATTAAGTATCTTCTGGATAATTCTGATGAAGTTTTCTTGAGTTCTCTTTTTCATGAGTTGCCTGAAAAAGTATTTTTGAATAACCTTAATGCGCTGACACTTAGATGGCCAGGTTGGACAGATGGTGTGGCTTGCTGGTCGGCCCCTGTGATTGCACAGCTCAATCCTGAAGAGGCATATAAACTGTTTTCAGCATACCTCGAATTAAATTCCGACCCGTTTAAAGATTCAAACAAATTCTTTGGAATGGTTGAAAGCCTGCAATATTTACAAGAGGAACATTCTAAGAATATTTCTAATAAATTGATTAACTCATATTTAAGTCTTCCCGAAGAGGGAAAATTATTTTTTGGAATAACAATAATAGAGCTGGCCTGGAAAAATAACTATCCTGAGTTTAACGATCTGCTGCGACAGCTTATTATGAGCTCTTCCAGAGTTCCAGAAGTCCAATTTATGCAGGATTTAACTTCATTATCTCATCTTTTTGTTGGCTCCGGCGCCGATTACAACTTTATAATTGATCATTGTGATGGTTTCTCAAAACAAAAATACGCTTCAATTTCTTTATTTTTCAAAGAATCCAGCCCCTTAAAGGATATTGATAGCGCCATAGAATCTTTTAAAAGAGATGACTTCAAAAAGATGGAACAATTGTTTAAAGAAAACCGGGACGCAATATCTAGCTCGAAGTTAAGGGACTTATTGGAAAATTTGCTTAACGATAAAAAAATTGCAGACAGTCTTGATCAAAAGAAAAAAACATTTTTTTATTCCTTAATCCTGGGATGCCTGATTGCTTCTTTACGAACAGATAAAATAGTTTTGGAAAATTTATCTCTGGAGCAAATAGTGGAAATCATTTCAGCAGATATTGAAGAAATTCAATCCTTCAATGATTTCGTGGCCTTTTTAAAGGGGAGTAATAAAGAGGATGTGGTCCGGCTTTTGATTGAAGCTCTTAATCGCAATTTAAAAAATTATGGAGGAAGCCACACAATAACCGCAATGGGTGAACTTGGATATGATGAATTTCTGGAGCCTATAACCAATGCATTGTTTGAAGATAGTGATTTTATTTTTTTGGCCGCTGAAAAGGCCCTGTTAGGCTATGGAGATAAGGCCATAGATTGTATAAAAGGAAATTTTAAAAGTATAAAGACGGAGGCTCGTGCGTCAGCATTATCTGTAATAAAAAAAATAGGGGGGACCAAAGCAACGCAATTCTTGGATGATTTTTTTGAAGACCTGTGGCGACAAGATAAGGAAAAGCTGCTTGGCGCTATTGAATCTATCCCGGATGAACGTTTTATTAAACGATTGGAGCCATTTACAAATAAGGGTCAATCGATGATTGACTATACCTATATCGTACTCAACAGACTGTTTCAACGAGAAACCCCTGAAATTGAGGCATTGACAGAGAAACTCTTTCAGCAGGCCGAAGAGGCGCAGAAAGAAGGGGAAGCCAACGAACAGGGTCAGATGGAGGACAGGGTAAGGTCCTATCTGGATTTAACCCTGAAGTGCAAAAGTTGTGCGGATCAGTGCGTCTATAGGGTAAAGGAAATAGTAGTCAGCCACATTAAAAATAGCAAACCTTTTATTCTAGATGAGATCGAATGTGTGAATTGCAATAAGTTGTCAGAATTTGAGCTGACCCCTCAAGGTTATAACGTACTTACGGGGGAAATTACGCGTTTTCAGATGCTTTCCGCGGATAAAGATAGCAAGGAAGCGATCAAAAAAAGCCCTATCAAATTTATGAGCATTAATGTTGAAGATAAAGAAATGGGATTGGAAGAAGGGATACAGGCCATTTTAAAAGCAATAGCAAAAGATCCCACAAATCCGGAAAATCATATTAGTTTGGCTTATATCTATCATAATATTAAACGATATTCCAAGGCGGAAAAGTATTATAAAAAGGCTGTTGAATTTGATCCGTATTTTGTAGAACCATACTACTTTCTTGCGATGATTGCCGACAAACGAGAGGATCATGAAGAAGCTTTCGACTGGATAAAAAAAGGGAGCAACTATATTGAAAAGGCAAAGTACCGGCAGGATTTTGAAATAGAAAAAGCTGAATTTGGCAAAATTTATACTGATTTATATAATGATTTAATCAGGAAAACAAGGATGGAAATACCTTTGCTGCATCCCGGCGCATTCAGAGACAAAACAAGTAGGAACGACCCGTGTCCGTGCGGCAGCGGGAAAAAATACAAAAAATGTTGCATGAAATGAGGAAGTTTTTTTATCTTTTAATCCAGAAATTCTCGAAGAAATCGTAAAGCAAAATTATTCTTTTTAGCCTCTAGATTACCTCTAGATAACTTCAAGATTTATTTAACCAATAAGCCTCAAAGATACGAAAAGATTATGGAGAAAATCCTTTTCTTCTTTCCTTTGTGTCCTGGTGACTTTGTGGCAAATTTTTCCCAGTTGCTGCTCTATAATGTTTAGAAGAAATATTCTTTGTATTGGCCGTTAATAAGTTTTTTAGCTTCTTTGATATCCTGCTGAACTTTTTTGTTAGCCCGGGATTCAGAGTGTTTGTTATGTTCACCGGGATGCAAAAAATCTATAATATCTTTAGTTTTAAAGTCTTCTGTATACTTTAGATCATACGCTATTAAATAATTTTTCCAGTCTTCAAACCGTTTTCTTTTTTGAATAATATCGAGATTCTTATAAATTCTTTCTTTGATAAGTTTTCTCAGTTCTTCCGTTTTATTGGATCTTCTTTCAGTTCTCACAATTTTTTCAACCTTGTCTTTGATCTTGTCTAAAGGAGCAGTAACATCTATTAAAACTTCAATCCCATACTTGTGCGAAACCAGCCATTCTTGATTCCATAGTTTTCTAACCTCAGGATCATTAACGAAATAATGAAAAACAGATGTATTCGTTAGTTTAAAGCAGTTATCAATATTTAGATATTTTCCCGGCATATCATTAGCTTGTCTTGAAGGATCCAGAGGATATTCCAAACCAAAAGGATTAAATAAAAGTTTGTTTCGAGGGTAGGTTCTACCATGTGTTCGTATATACCAGCTTTCTACAGCTTCATTTTTATTTTTGGGTGGATCGTAAACGGGTTCTAGCCAGTAATTTTTTTTCTTTTGATACTGTTCATAGGCTTTTTTATACTCTTTATTTCTTCTTATAAACTCCCACAAATATTCATTTAAACTTAAATCGTCCATGTACTCATATTTTCCCATGATTTCATCTCTGTCTTTTTTTTCGTTCCTGTTGTCCATCTCCGTATATTAACACATGGTTTAACAAATTAATTCCTGAAAATACTGTGACCATAAGTTTGTCCTGAAAGGTTGGAAAAGATTTTTCAGCAGTACCGAGAAACAATGGCACAATTTTTTTGTGTTGCTTCCATCAGGGCTAATCCTCCATTACTCATACTGTCCAAAAATATACTTTTCAGTTTGTAGTTCCGCTATTAAGCGGTCCATATCTATCAGGCACTTTCAAAGTGCCTGATACATTATAGTTTTCGGACACGCTGGAGCTTGACTTATTAGCTCTCTTCACTTAAAATTATTTGTCAACTTGGTGTAAAATTATTAAACAGTTTAAAAAGGAGAATAAAAATGGCATGTACCCCTGAAGATTTCGAAAAAGTTACTAAGATAGTATTGAAGAAAACGTGTGATGACGAGAATTTTGAATCATTATGCTTCTCTGATAGGGAAGCTGCTTTAAAAGAACTGGAAGACCAGGATATCCCGGAAGAAATGAAATTAACGTTTGTAAGGAATTTAGGGATGTTCGTCAATTTGCCGGAAGCGGATGAAT
>DASCNB010000208.1:0-6086 GCA_036011265.1 Nitrospinota bacterium
TTGATAAAAAGGAACGGACAATTATAGGCCTTAATGATTTTCTCTCAGAAGAGGAATACCCTGTTGAAACCCTCCAAATAGACCATCTCATTGAAGAACGTCAGATTGAAAGACTTAACCGCGTAAAAAAAGAAAGAGAAAACAGGAAGGTTGAAAAAACGTTAGATGATTTGAAAAAAAAGGCGGAGAAGAGAGAAAATATTATGCCGCCTATAATAAAAGCGGTTAAATTATATGCGACAGTCGGCGAAATTTGCAACGCCCTCAAAGATGTTTATGGTACTTATAAGGAACCCTATTGGCCTAAAAAAGGGAAGTATATTAAAAAGAAAAAAAAGATCCTTATCAGTAAAGTAGGACAGGACGGGCATGACAGGGGAGTAAAAATTCTTGTAAAATTCTTAAAGGACAGCGGTTTTGATGTGGTTTATACGGGACTCCGCAAAACGCCTGAAGAAATTGTTGAACAGGCGATTAAGGAAGGCGTTGCTGTTATCGGTATAAGTATATTGTCAGGAGCTCACAAAACATGGTTTCCGAATGTCATTAAATTATTAAATGAGAAAAGCAGGTCGGATATCAAAGTAATCGGTGGCGGAATCATCCCTGAAAAAGACCTCCCTGAACTCAAGTTAGCCGGTGTAGAAAAGTTTTTCCATCCCGGCACCCCACTTGCTGAGATTCGGGATTATATTTGGAAAATCATTTAATCATCGGTCAGCAGCCATTGATGTTCCAATAGCAAGCTGCACGATTTTCTTTAATAATCTTTTGATTTGTTAGGCACTGTTTGGTTCTTCCTTTTACAGTGCCTTATGCAAAGCTTAGTCACTAAGACACGAAGACAAAAAAAGTTTTTACAGATTAATAGTATAGATTTATTTATAGGAGGTATAAGAAGGTTTGTATTTAAATGAAGCTATAATCCTTAATTTGCTTTTTTTGATTTTTTCCGGAAACGGATTATAGGGAGAGGCGGATTTCACAGCATCCAGCGCGGCATTATCAAGAATTTCGTGTTCGGAAGAATTAACCAAAGAAATGTCAACCAGTTTACCGCTCTGGTCCAGTATAAACTGTAAAAGGAGCTGACCCTGCAACCCTCTTGTGACCGCCTGTTCAGGATAAGACCAGACTGATTCGATCTGCATTTTTATACTTGAAAAATAGGAAGCGTATTTAAATTCCTGAGAATCAAGAGAAACCGTTTCAGTATCTGATTCGTCTTCTTTGTCCCCGGTATCCAGTTTCGCGAATTTCTCAGGATCAAATCCTTTAAACAGAGGATTTTTATTTTTTGATTTATCTTTTTTTGGATCTTCCTCCTGTTTAAATAACCCTTTAAGAAGCATAGGTTTTTTTTCTTTCTCTTTTAATACATCTTTTTCAACCGCTTTCTTTGTAACAATAATTTTCTTCTCTCTTTTTTTCTTTTTTATCGTTTTCTTTTTAACGGTGTTCCTGAGTTTTGATTTTTTTTGCGGCACGAGAGTTTCTCTAGATTTATATTTGCCTTTTTGAATTGCGCTCTTATTACCATGAGCTCTGCTGTTAAATTTTGAAAGTATTTTTGAAGTAGCCGGTTTTTCTATTTTTTTAGGTTTAGGGATTTCAATAATTTCTCCTTCTATCTTTTTTAAATCCTCCTTTTTTTCCACTTCCGACTTAACGAATTTCACCTGAATAGGGACCTCTTTTTTTTTATCTTTTGTAAACCAATGACCACTTGCCTGCACAATAATCAGGTGGATCATGAACGATAAAAATAGAAAATTTCGGAGTTTAAATTGCTTTGAAGATTTCATTTTTTTGGCTTTCGGCAAATTGATTTATTACCACGAAGCACACGAAGATCACGAAGAAGCTTAAAATATTTTAATAAAAATCCTTTTGCAGTAAATTAACACCCAACCCTTTTTCCTCTGCAATTTTCGTTACCAGTTTATTAGCGATAACACCGTTAATAATTCCTGTAACAGCAGAAAAGAACAGGAATACAGGCAAAAGATAGAAAAGCTCTTTATGATGAATTATGAAATAATATACAAGCATTATTACCACTGTGGTATGAACATAAGCCCCGAAAAGACTTATACCAATTAAACTGAAATATCGCTGGAAAAATTTATAGAACAATCCCATTACAATAGCGCTGGATATCCCCCCCATGAGACTCAACATAAAAGTTGGACTCAGAAACGTTCCAAAAAGAATTGAACCGATCAGAACCCTTAATAAAGTAACAATTATTGCTTCCTGAAAACCTAACAGAACTAACGCCAGAAGAGTCGCAATATTTGATATTCCAAGTTTAATCCAGGGTGAAGGGAGAGGAATCATTTGTTCTAAAGTATGTAGAACAATACTCATGGCAACTAAAAGGGAAATGTAAACTATTCTTCTGGTATTTTGAGTTGTATCAATCATATTTTTTGCTGACCACTGATAGCTGAATGCTATAAGTTAATCATCCTACGACAGCATCCATGCCGTTTAAGTTCTCACCTGCAACACGGACTACGACTTTATTGGGAACACAGGCGGCAATTTCCCCTGAGTGTTTTATCCATCCCATTTTGATGCATACTTTGCGTAGGCAGGGGGATTGGACTATCCTCGCCTGTCCATCTTTTATTTCAATTTCAGAAATCCCTAACGGTCCCACAGCAGAAATCAGTTGATTTTTTTTAAGAGAGTATTTTCCTGTTAATTTATTATCCGCCTCAACAAGAACATCTACCCCCTCTTCCTGCACAGCAAATATAAAAGGAACGCTCAATAGATTAACAACCAGCACAATTGCAATTAAAATTTTGTCACCTTTAGTTATGGTCATGAAACTCTATTTCTCCTCTAAGATTGTTTGAAACTCTTTTCTTTCCATCAGCAGTAATAATTACCCCTTCTAATAGGCTTTGAGATTCAACAAATTTCATTCCCTGCTCAGCGCCCATCACAAAAACAGCCGTTGCCATTGCATCCGCCAACATCGCCTCTTTCGCTATAATTGTCACACTTTGCAGTCCTTCTGCCTGCTTACCTGTTTTAGGATCTAAAATATGATGATACCGTATTCCGTCTTTAATAAAATATTTCTGATAATCCCCTGAAGTCGCGATAGCATTGTTTTTACCATCTAAAGAAGCGATGATGTCAGATGGCTTACGTGGATGTCTGAGTCCTATTTTCCAGGGAACCCCGGGGCTCTTTTCACCAATAGACTTTAAATCGCCTCCCCCGTTTAAAATAGCATTCTCTATATTATGTTTCTTAAGTATATCTATTCCTCTATCTACCGCGTAACCTTTAGCAACAGCTCCAAGGTCCAACTTCATCCCCTTTTTTTTTAACCTTACCTGATGATTTTCTTCTAATGAAACATTCCTAAAGTCAACCAATGGAAGCAGGTTCATTATGGTTTTGGGCGCTGGTATTCTTCCTTTTTCGTCTTCAAATTTCCAGAACTCTTGTATCGCGCCAATGGTAATGTCAAACGTCCCGTTTGCAAGCTGTGAATACTGGATAGATTTTTGCAATAATATGTATAGTTCTTTGCTAACGGGATAAGCCTGTTTACCCGCGTTTTGATTGATTTTCGTTACTTCGCTTTTTGGACTAAAATTGCTTGTAAGCCTTTCAATACGCTGAATTTCATCAAACGCCTTATCAATTGCCTCCCTTGCCTTTTCGACGTCAGGGTGTGAAACCGTGATATCGAATAAAGTCCCCATTAAAAAACGGGTTTCTTTGATTAGTTTTACATCCTGCGAATCACATCCAACAGAGAATAAAAATATTACAATTAAAAATGTTTTTAAGGCTTTGTTCAAAATCTTAGTGGTTAACAATAAATGCTATAAAGAGAGATTCTTCAGTTGCTGCGCTCCTTCAAAATGACATGCAGAACCCTTTAGATGTCATTTTTGCTGTTACCATAATAACAAATATCCTTACAAATACAATGCGACATGCCATTCTATTAGTTAAGAGGTGCTTGAGCAATACCTGTAAATCACCGAAGTATCATTCTGAGCGAAACGAAGAATCTCAGATTACACACACTATTGGATGCTGATTAACACAGATTTTTTTAGCCACGATGGACACGAAAAGGCTGGGAGGAGCCACAACCAAGAAATTACAATCCCTTGCCCCCCCTTTAGTAAGGTGGAATTTTTAATAGAACGCAGATGGGATGTGCCACTCACTTTCAAAGTGCGCAGCACATTAAAACACTTTCAAATATTCTTCAACTTTATTTTTTGTATCAGGCACTTTCATAATTCCGCTTGAGACAGCTATTCCTGAAACCCCTACCCTTTTCAATTTAACAATTTGGTTAGGTTTAATTCCACCAAGAGCATAAACAGGGACCGGAAGCCCCGTTACAATTTTCTTCAGGCGCTCAATACCAATGGTTTCGGGGTTGTAATCTTTTTTGTCGGGATTAAAGACAGGACTGAGGGTAACAAAATCGATGTAGTTATAATCATCATCACTTAAAGAAAGCGGAAGATGAGCTGACTTCCCTATCAGTTTATTCTTTCCAAGTCGCTTTCTAACCTCTGCCACGGGCATACTTGCTTCCGGCAAATGCACCCCATCCGCATCCACAGCTAATGCTACATCTACATTTCCATTGATAAGAAGTATTGCTTTGAATTTATCGGTCAGGGGTTTTATTTTTCCAGCAAGGACATGCAAATCACGCGAGTTTAAATCTTTCTCACGTAATTGTATAAAACGTATGCCTGAATCTAACGCTTCTGAGATTACTTCTTCAAGAGGTTTAGGATGGCAAAGCTTTCGGTTGGTGATAAGGTATAAAAAGGGAAGTTTTTTATCCTCCCTGGACGGCCCGGATGATTTCGATTCGGTCATTTTGTTTCAATTTTATATCTTTCCATTCCGATGTTAAAATCACATCATCATTTATCGCTACAGCCACTCCCGGTTTACCGTTATCAAGCTTGGATTGCGTTAAAAGGTCAATGAGGTTTGCTCCCTCATTCATGTCCCTCTCATTCCCGTTTACAATTATCTTCACGGCTCACTCCCAATTTTTATAGAACAAAGTGAGGCGCACATCGTACATGTGTCATCATCCGATGTCTGTTTGGATTTTTTCAACATTTTCGCTTTCTCCGGATCAAGCGCCGTAGAGAACTGTTTTTCCCAGTCGAGGTTTTTCCGCATTTCAGCCATATAATTGTCCTTTTTCATGGCGCCGGGAATCCCTTTTGCAATGTCAGCGGCATGCGCGGCAATCTTTGCCGCAATGACACCTTCTTTAATATCATCCAGCTCAGGAAGTCGAAGGTGTTCCGAAGGCGTTACATAGCACAAAAAATCCGCTCCTGCCATGGCCGCGATTGCCCCTCCAATTGCGGATGTAATGTGATCATAACCAGGCGCAATATCCGTCACAAGCGGTCCAAGCACGTAAAACGGGGCATCATGGCACAACCTCTTTTGCAAAACAATATTCGCGGTAATCTGATCCATCGGCATATGGCCCGGACCTTCGATCATTACCTGGACATCCGCCTTTTTCGCCCTCTGTGCCAATTCCCCTAAAATAATCGTCTCCTGAACCTGTGCCCTATCCGTTGCATCTGAAAGGCAGCCCGGACGCAGGCCATCTCCCAAACTAAGGGTTATATCATATTCCCTCGCAATTTCCAGCAGCCTGTTGAATTGAACATAGAGAGGGTTTTCTTCTTTATGGTATTTCATCCATTTAGCTAACATCGAACCACCACGGCTAACTATATTCAAGAGCCTGCCTTCATCTTCCAAACGCTTTACTGATTCTTGAATAACTCCGCAATGGACAGTAATAAAATCTACTCCTTCCCTGCCGTGCTGCTCTATTATTTTAAACATATCTTCGCCGGTCATCTCCATAAGGGAGCGGTTGTTCTGAATATTTTCACAGGCAATCTGGTAAATAGGAACGGTCCCGATAGGTACCTTTGATTTGCTTATAATTGCCTTTCTTATTGCGTTAATATTTCCGCCGGTACTTAAATCCATAATGGCATCAGCCCCCGCCCTGACAGCCACATCCAACTTTTCCAATTCTT
>DASCNB010000209.1:0-6335 GCA_036011265.1 Nitrospinota bacterium
CGAAGAACAGCCTCAGTGCCATCGGATACCTTCATACTTATATATGTATCCGGTTTTGGAATGCTGATAAGAATATGCTTGCCAGGCTCCTTTTTAGCAAGCGTAGCCCGGTATTTTTTTTCTTTAAATTCAACAAAAATAACTGCGGCATTTTTGACCTGTTCAAAAACAGACGCATAAGTCTTTGACATTTCCTGAGTAGCCTCATCCGTTTTTGCAATTGTCGATTTATCTGATGAAGATCCATTTTGAGCAACCTGCTTCTCAGGTTCCTTAGGTTCATTGATAATCTGGATATCAGATCGAAACATTTCTTCTATAGATAGAGGTTTCGGCTCCTTTGAAGAATCCACAGGACGATTATCAATCCCTCTGCAAATATCGTAAAGATATTTTCCAATATTTCCGAAATTAGAATCAAGTTCCTTTAACGACAGTTTTTGCAGATCCCCGCAGGTATTTTGTTTAAGGCTCACCATCTTTTTAGTCGTTTCCTCCCCTATTTCCCATATCCTACTAACCGGAAGTTTTTGAATGAAACTATCAACCATGGTAGGTGTTATATAAAACTGACCGTTTGGTTTTTTCCAGTCGCTTGCTACCTTGGCAAGAAACTTATTAGATGATATCCCCGCGGATGTGCTAAGGTTAATCTCTTCACTTATAAGTTTGCGGATTTCCGTAGCAATAAGGTCTGCGTCTCCTTTAAATTTATCAGAACCGGTTACGTCGAGATATGCCTCATCGAGTGATAAAGGCTCCACCATGTCTGTGAACCTGTGGAATATTCCACGGATTTTTTTTGATTCCTTATTATAAATATTCATTTCTGAAAGCAGAATAAGAACTTTTGGACAAATTTGTTTTGCGCGGAATGATTTCATGCCCGCGTGAATACCTAATTTCCTGGCTTCGTAGTTAGCAGAGCATATTAAGTCTTTTTTGGCAGAATCGTCACGACAAACTACCACAGGGTTACCCTGAAGCGATGGATCATCACGTGTCATAACCGCCGCATAAAAACAGTCCACACCAACATGGACTATTTTTCTTCTCGATTTCTGGTTTCCGGTTGTTTCTACCATAAGACTATTACCCGTACTATCATCCTAATGAGCTAGAGCATATCAGTTTTTCTCGGTTATTGCCAAAATTTTGAACTACTTACAAAAAAAGATGTTGCTTGCGTTTGTTCATTAGCGTGAGAAAATAATCAAATAGATTGCCGACAAAGTTTGTCCTAACGAAATAAGGAAGAGGATGAAAAAATAAACGGGGATGATTCAGGTGACAAAATTCACACGATAGTACCTTATATTTTGAAAATCATAAGGCCAACTGTATAATAAAATCATGGGAAAAAAGAAGAAAAAAAACTGGTTGGAGAAAAAAAAGAAAAACCAGGAACAATCACTGGTTGTTAGCGATCCCCTTCAAGCCTATATCAACGAGGTCAAGCAGTATCGCGAGTTAACTGCAGAAGAGGAATATACTCTTGCAATAAAATATTGGAAAGAAGGAGATGCTGATGCCGCTTACAAATTAGTTACTTCCAACCTTATGTTAGTAGTAAGAATTGTCATGAAGTTCAAAAGGGAGTTTCAGAATCTTCTTGACCTTATTCAGGAAGGAAATACAGGGCTCATGCAGGCTGTGAAAAAGTTTGATCCCGCGAAGGGGGTAAGACTTCCAGCCTATGCCACTTGGTGGATAAAAGCTTATATTCTAAAATACATTATGGACAACTGGCGCATGGTAAAGGTTGGCACTACGAATACACGCCGCAAATTATTATACAATCTTCAGAAGGAAAAAGACCGGCTTCTTGCGGAAGGGTTTTCTCCCACTCCTAAATTATTAGCTGCTCATTTTGATGTTTCCCCTGAAGAAATTGTTGAAGTGGATAAGAGCCTTGGAGCTTCGGATGTATCTTTGCATTCACCGGCAGGAGATAATGAACAAAGCGCACTGATTGATATTTTACCTGAACCCGAAGGAAAGGATGAGGATGATATCATTAAAACACTTTTTCATTCTGATTTACGGAAAAGGATTTTGACCTTTAGATCAGATTTGAAAAAGAGCGACAGGGATATTTTGGAAAACCGTATCATGTCGAATAACCCGGCTACCCTGCAAGTTATTGCAGACCGCTCTGGTATTACAAGAGAAGCCGTGCGACAGGCAGAGCAGAGACTTTTTAACAAGTTAAAAAGTTTCATAAAAAAAGAATACCCGGATTTGGTAAAGACAGGAGATAGAAAATGAATAAAATACTGACTTCAATATGCTATATCAGCAATAAATCCGAATGCCTAAATTCAAGTCTTCCTGAAAAATTATTAGTGGGCGAATTCTGATTGCTCTTTACCAAAAATCCGAAACAAATCCGAAATTTTAAAAAGTTAACTTTTAGCCATCAACTTTATTAAGTATAAAGTTTTTTTCGTGTTACAAACCGTTGATTGCTGAGTGCTGCAAACTTATTCATTTTGAATCTATATTTGATAAATGACTCAAAAATACGTCATTGGGATTGACCTCGGAGGAACTCTTATTAAAGGGGGTGCTGTTTCTCCGGATGGTAAGATATTTTTTAGCGCCGGAAAAGAGTCGGGAGCGAAAGCTGAGCCTTTTCAACCGGTAGCGAACATGCTTGATGTCATTGAAGAGTTATCACAGAAGATGGGAAAAGACCCTGAAGCTATAGGTTTTGGAATTCCCGGAGCCATTTTTTCTGAAAAAGGTATTGTCACCAAATCTCCTCACTTCCCGCACTGGATAGATTTTGATTTGCAAGCGTCGCTTAAAGAAAAGACAAATATCCCTTTTGTTATTGATAACGACGCTAACGCAGCAGCCTTAGGAGAAGGATGGGTTGGAGCCGGAAAGGGATATAATCATTTCTGTTGTATGACTATTGGAACTGGCATAGGCGGTGGCATAGTCTTAAACGGAATAATCTGGAAAGGAATGACCGGAATGGCTGGAGAAGTAGGACATATCATAGTCGAGCCGGAAGGCTTGCCGTGTCCATGCGGCGGCAGGGGTTGTATGGAAAGATACTCTTCTGCTACTGGAATTGTAAATATGGCAAGAGAAAAGTTCAATGATGGAAACAACTCAAAGCGGTTAAGGGAAACAACCGACGATAATCCGGATAAAATAACATCGCAACTTTTATATGATCTGGCTAAAAAAGGAGATCATCTTTCAAAAACCATTTTTAAAGAAATGGGGAAATATTTGGGAATAGGTTTTGCCGATTTAATTAATATTTTGAATTTGGAAATGATTATTGTTGGCGGCGGAGCACTTCCTGCATGGGAATTCTTTATTGAGGAAGCTGTTTCTCAAATGAAGCAGAGAACCTATAAAATTCCGGGTGAAAGGGTCCAGATTGTAAAAGCAGGATGCGGAAATGACGCCGGACTCTTAGGGGCCGCTTATATGGCTTGGAATAGAAAATAGTCCAATTGATTGCCTCCCCTTACTCAACTCCATGGCAAGGAGGAGAAGCGGAAAACATGGGGCGGTTAATAGTGTTTAAAAATTTTTTTCGGTTTTAACATTACAAAAGTGCATAAAGTGAAATTGCATCATATAATCTTCTTTATTTTTTTATCCTGCCTAATTTCCATTCCTGTATTTGCTGAAGAAACTCTAATCATCCTTTACACAGGTTCTGTTTTGGGAGAAGTTAAACCATGTGGTTGCGCGGAAGAAGGAGATTTGGGTGGAATTCTTAGAAGGGCAACGATTATTGAAAAAGAACGCTCCGCTAATAAAAACATCCTGCTGCTGGATGCGGGCGATAGTTTTAAAGAAGCGACAGCTCAGGGAAAATTAAAGGCTAAAACGATGATCGAAGGGTTGAATAAAATGGGTTATGATGCAGCACTTTTAGGAGAAAATGATTTTGTTTATGGTGAGGAAATTTTTAACCAGGGATCATTTGATCATTGGGTTCTAAGTAATGTAGAGAATGAAAATCTCAAAAATACTAAAACAATAAACTACTTTTTAAAAAGACTCCATGATGGAACAATGGTTGCCGTTATTGGACTGTTAGGACCGGAACTGATTTTTGCTCAAGGACAAACAAGACTTAAAGTAGAGAATCCAGAAATTAGATTAAAAAAAATATTAAGAAAACTTAAAGCGTCAGGTGACGCAGATATTGTCTTATTGCTTACGCACATGGATAAAGAAAAAGCAAAAGAAATTTTTAGTTCCCATGACGTCGATATTCTTATAAATGGGCACCTGTTTGAATCAGAGCTTATTGTTAATCCTGAAATAACAGGAAAAAAAATAATGGTTCATGTTCGAGAACGAGGACAATACATGGGGAAGATGTCTATAGCCATAGATCAACGGAAGATTCAAAAAATTTCCAATGAGTATATTCCACTTAACTCTAAAATTAATGATAGTCAACTGGTGCAATCTATTTATGACAAATACAATGACGAAACAAAGCAGCTTTTTATGAAATGGTTGCAGAACAAGAAAAAGGATGCGAAAAGAGCTTTTATTTCAAGTGTTGCCTGCAAAATGTGTCATGAGCATGAATATACAATCTGGAAGAAAAGTGGCCATTCCCATGCTTTTAGTAAATCGTTAAAAAAGGCTAATAAAACTTTTGATCCGGAATGTCTCATGTGCCATACTACCGGTTTTAAAAAGGGTGGTGGGTTTATGTCGGAAGACACTACACCCAAATTAATTGATGTTCAGTGTGAGGCATGTCACGGGGCAGGTAACAGCCATATAGCCGATAACAGCAAAGCTTATGGAGAAGCATCAAAAGATGTTTGTATGACCTGTCATACAAGAGAAAACAGCCCCGGGTATAAATTTTCAGCCTATTGGAAAAAAATAAAACATTAAGAACTGTTCTCCAAAAAGGTCCATGATGTCAAAAAAATATAACAAAGAAAGAAATTTGCCATTTTACAGGAGGTTGTTATGAAAAAGGTGATAATAATTTTGTTGGCCGCGGTATTGTTATTTCCAATGAAAAGTTTTGGATTGAAAAAAATACCAGGCAAATATGAGCTTATTGGTGATCTTAAAAAAGCCTTCGGAAAAGATCGCGTTACGATAATTGAGTTTTTCAATTTTTCATGCGGACATTGTTATAACTTCTTACCTCATTCCAAAAACCTTGAGCGTAAATATGGCAATAAAATTATATATGTAAAAATCCCTATTTTCTGGGGTAGGCAAACAGAATTTCCTGCTATTGCTTTTTATTTGGCGCAACAGAGGGGAATAGCCAATGAAGTTACAAAAAATATTTTCGACGCAAACTTTAAGGGAGGGGCGCAAATTTTTGATCCGCGTGTTGTGAATTTCATCATAAGCGAATCGGGGATTTCGGAAGACGTCAGAAACCAAAAAAATTTAATAACAAAAGTAAAACAAGGAATGGCATTGGCCTCTAGATATAAGGCCAATGAAACCCCTACGATTATTTTAAATGATGTGATTAAAATAACTCCCAGGATAGCGGGAGGCAATGTAGAAAAAATGACTAAAAATATGGATTTGATTATTTCTGAATTATTACCTAATAAATAGATTTACCGCTGATATTATCGTACTCTGCGGTTAAAACATATGGATGCTAAATTTGCGATTATTGCCGGAAGCGGCGGCTATGACATCTTAAGTAATGATGATTTTGGAAAGAATCTAGAATGTAAAAAAATTCCCACCCCATTTGGAGAAAGCTCTCCTATCCACAAATTTTCTAAAGACGACATCGACTTTCTTTTTCTTTCCAGACACGGAGAAGAAAGATACTCCATATCAGCTCCTTTCGTTAATTATCGCGCTAATATCTGGGCATTAAAAGAGTGTGAAGTGGAAAGAATTATTTCATGGTCCGGTCCCGGAATAATTAACAATCGGTTTTCCGTTGGAGATTTTCTTCTGCCACATGACATAATTGATGAAACAAAAAATCGCCACTATACATTTTTTGAGAAGAAAGGTATTGGTTTTATCAGGCATAAATCTCCTTTTTGCGAAGAAATAAAAGAGGTACTGATCAAAGCCCTTCAGGAACTTAAATTGAAATTCCATGCTAAAGGGGTTTATGTTTGCACTCAGGGCCCACGCCTTGAAACCCCTGCTGAAATTAATAAATATAAAATATCAGGTGGAGATATTGTTGGAATGACCCTCAGTCCAGAAACCTTTCTCGCTCGAGAGCTTGAGATGTGTTATGCGCCGATTTGTTACCTCACTAATTTTGCAGAAGGGATATCCGATCGTCCTTTTAAAAAAGGAGAACTCTTTGAAGGAATGATAAATAATGATGAACA
>DASCNB010000210.1:0-5689 GCA_036011265.1 Nitrospinota bacterium
ATGATCAAAAGATGCGTGGGCGCCTGCGGATTAATGTCTTCAATGGCTATCATCAGCTCATCTTCAAAAACCTTGGTCGCCGGAATATCTCCATTAATGATTTTGCAAAATAAACAATCGCTCATAAACTGCCTCCTCATTAAAATATGTCATTGCATTATATTTAACCAAACAGATTTTCACAAATAATTTCTCTACCTTCTTTTGTCCCATTCATCATATTATTTGAATTCCGAAATGAAGAGTGTTATTTTTAGTTATGTTGAAAGACTGTTCGATACATGCTCATGTCCCTTTCCGAAAGTTAAACCGGTATTTCGATTCTATTGAAAAGAGTAACATAAACGTAGAACTTTATATCAGCGCTGATGATCTTGATAACACTTCCACAGATCAGTTTGCGGAATGGGGAAGCATTTTTCAGGATAAAGGGATAAAACTAACGCTTCATGCTCCATATATGGATATATCTCCCGGCGGAGTGGACAGCAAAATTCGTCGTATTTCCATGGAAAGAATGATCCAACTGATGGACACAGCGAAAATATTAAATCCTGGTATTATAACCGTGCACCCCGGGTTTGATCATTGGCGTAACGATAATAATTTAAACCAGTGGCTGAGTAATAGTTCAGTATTCTGGAAAGAACTATTACAATATACTGAAGCTTTAAATTTCAGATTTACCGTAGAAAATGTTTTTGAACAAACACCTAAAACCCTTCAAAAATTAATTGAAAATATTGCCTCCCCACGATTCGGGTTTTGTTTTGATACTGGACATTTTAATTTGTTTTCCAAAAGCCCGCTTGATGAATGGTTCAAGAGGCTTGGTCCTTATTTATTTGAAACCCACATTCATGACAATCATGGAGAAAAAGACAGTCATTTACCCATTGGGGAAGGAAGCTTTCCATTTACTCCCTATTTTGAGCTTTTGTCAAAGATATTAGCCGAGCCGGTTTTAACGTTTGAAACTCATTCTGAGAAAGGCGTCTTGGAAAGCATAAAATCTTTTAAAAAAATTACCGGGCAAGAGGAGCGCTGATTTGACACAGATCAAGTTAGGTGTTCGCTTCGCTCGCACTAACTGATTACACAGATTTATTGACTAAACCATTTTCAATCACGCAAAACGGATTGCAGCCGGATTCTTCGCGCCGAAGGATCTCTCTCCTGAGGCAGGATGGCGCCTGAAACAAGCTTCAATAGAAATTTCATTGATACTACCGTTTCCGCAGAGATGTAATCACCTGTCACCCCCACCAGGAGTTTCGCCAGAGCAGGATTGCGGGAAAGTATCCTCATTACCCGGGTGCAAAGGGGTGGATTATAAATCAGTTTTTGCAGGATGTTGACTAACATAAACTTTTTTCGGAATTCCCTCCTCCGAATGATTTCATATTGGGACAAAAGGTTTCGCGAAAAGTCCGAGTTTTTAAATGCCAAATCAATAATGTCAGTAGCAATTTGCGCGCTACGCAGCGAGAGATAGATACCCTCTCCTGTAAAGGGATCAATGAAACCCATGGCGTCCCCTACCAGGACCAATCCCCCGCAAGACGGTTTTTTTACCGAAAAAGCAAGTGAGTTTACCACCCGTGGTTTCTCCGTTAATCTTCCGCCAGTCAGCAAATCGTTTCGTTGCCGGTTCTTGAGGACGGTCTTAACGTAAAGATCTTCTATACTCCGGCTTTTGAGATAGAACGAATCAAGCACAAGGACCACATTGGTTAAATCTTTACTTACCGGAGCGATACCGGTATAGCCGGGCTGGCTGACATGCATATAACAATAGTCCTTGAGCAAGCTTGCCCCTTCCCAATGAGCGGCAATGGCTGTTTTCTCCGAACTTTTTGGAGGTATTTTCAGGTTCAACTTGCGCAGAGATATACAATTCCTTCCACCCGCATCCACTACAATCGGAGCTTTCACGGAAAAAGGCGTTTTTGTGGAATCACGGCCTGTAACGCCAACAACGGCCCCGTCTTGAAATATAAAATCAAGAACCTTATGCTGCTCCCTTATTTCCACTCCGGCCTCGCGGACCTTTTCCAACATCAAATTATCGAATTCGGTCCTGGGAAGAGAAAGGCTGGTGACAGGACCCGGACTATAAGGCATATCGGGATAATCAACAAACATCTCGCTCTCTTCATAGGAGGAAAGAAACACTCCCTTTAAACGTAAGGGCGATTGCGCTTCAATAGAAGCCAGAACTCCAAGCTCTTTCAAAATAGAATCTGCTGCCGGACTGATAAACTCGCCACAGACTTTATCGCGTGGAAATTTAGCCTGCTCCAACAGGATCGTCTGGTATCCCTTTTTTTTTAGAAGGAGGGCCGTGGCGGTCCCCGCCGGGCCAGCGCCTATGATAATAACATCACATTTTTTCATGGCAGACCTTATTCATTTTAACAACCAGCGCAATCCTGTAAGGAAAATGTCTATAAACCTGGAATTGATCTAGTCCGGCTTCGCGGGCCAAATCTCTTATCTCCTTCGGGGTAAAGGCATTCATTACGGAAACAGGCGCGTCATGTCTGGTTAAACGATTTTTTGTGAATATGCGTGTCAGCAAAAAAATAGAACCATACGCTACACGGCTCCTGTGAAGGTCGTTGATTATGAATCCACACCGACTCAGGGAGCGCATGGAGCAGAGAATCTTTACAGCGTTTTCCCTGCTGAAATGATGGAGGGAAAGGGAATTTACTACTAAATCAAAACTGTCGTCACAGAAAGGCCAAGACAAAATATCGCACTGAACCAGGGCAATTTCAGGAAACGGACCGGTAATTATCCTGGCGCATTTCAGCATTTTATAGTTGATATCAATGGCAGTAATTTTAACGGGAACTTTTAATTTGTGGGCCAGCTTTGCCAGGGCTACAGGCTGATCGCCAGAGCCGGTAGCAAGGTCCAAAATAGTAAATGGACGATCCTCCCTGTGGTCTCGCAAAAATTGTCCGGCATAACGCAGCAAAACTCTGTAGCCGCTTAGATACTTATTGACCCGGCGGACATCCTCCAGGCTTTCCCTGGCCTCTTCAAAGGAGTTATCATCAAGGTCCAAAAGTTCAGCCTGAAATCTTTGTGGAGGTGGAGAAAAAAAACTCATGGTTTAAAAAAAGAACACACTTTTTGTCAGCAATATCAGGGCGGCAGCCCTATTTGATTTGGGCCATCCCTGGCCCAACCCATCGGGCGGCTTTCCTTTGGAAACCGTCCAATTCGGTTTTCCTTACCGAATTGTGATTGCGGCCCTGCCGCTTAGCTCATCCATTTTTTTTAAAAAGAAAAGCGTGGGCCGAAAGCCCGGCTCCAAAAGCTACCATGATGCACAGGTCTCCGTTTTTTACGCCATTACTTAAAATATCCCGCATAACAAACCACACCGTAGGGGAAGACATATTTCCATGTTTCGATAAAACATTACGAGCGGGTAGGAGTTTACTTTCTTCGAGTCCTATTTCATCTTTAATGGAATTTATAATTTTGTCACCTCCTGTGTGCAAAGCCCAATGATCGATATCTTTTATTCTTAAGGATTGTTGCTCTAAAAGATTACTTACCACTTGAGCAACCGCTTTATTGACTAACCGGGGTAAATTGACGGAAATCTGGTTATACAATTGGCCGTTCTTATGACTGTATCTAATGTCCTCACGATGTTCCGTGGCATAATAATTGGAAGATGCTATCAGTTCGAGTCCTCTGGGTTTGTTCCAGAGAACTGCCGCCGCGGCCCCGTCCGCGAATAATGCGTTAGAAACTATTAAACTTAAATCATCATCCATTTGAAACGTACAACTGCATATTTCCACCGCGACACTTACTACCAGACCACCGTTTTCTTTGAGCATTAATTCTGCTATCTGAAGGTTCGGCACTGCCCCGCCACATCCACTTCCAACCAGGTCGTAGGCCCGTACCTGAGGAGATAATCCCAGTTTTTCTATCAGGTAGGTCGATATCCCCGGGCAAATATACCCGGTACATGTATTCACTACTAAACCTGAAATATCACTCAGCGATAGATTTTCCTGTTTAATAGCTTTAATAATTGCTCGAGATGATAGTTCGACAGCCCAATGAGTAAATCTTGCTATACGATCATCCGGGTTTTCATCAACAAGGCATTGAGGATCATCAAGCGCGAAACTTCTTTGAGCGATACTGGGGTGCGCGAGAATATTATGCATGATTTTCTCACTCCTCGGACTCAGTTTATTTGAATAATGCTTTGTAAGAAATCCGTCCGCCTTCGCCTGGTCTGCAAGGTACGGTGGCGTGGCAACCGCTATTGAGGCAATATGAGCTTTTTTTTGATTAGTTTTCATATTACTAATTTATTACTTCAAGCATACCTTCCATTCCCTTCTCCCTGTGGCTTTTAAAAAAAAGAAGTCTTTTGTCACAGTAAAAAGCATATTTGCCGATTTTAGTGGGTGTGAATCGAATTACTCTTGGCTCCAAATTTATAGGCTTAGAAATCATAATTCCTGCTTCAGGAGCATCTACAATTATATTGTGCGGTACAATCCCTGCAGAATTCTTTTTAATCTTAAACTCTACCGGAATGTTTACCTTTAGAATGATATGATCTGGTTCAAAGTAATAGCTGTCACCGGTTATTTCCACTTCTTGAACACCCTTATCATTTATAGCCGCATGGTACACCTTTTCTTTTCCAACAACTTGATCAAGAGAAAAGACTAATACTATTATTGAAATTACTAATAAAGGTCTAATCATCATAACAAGAACGAATTAGTGGGTTTACAATCTCGATTTTTTAATCCCACACTGTGGGTTTAATTCCCCGCAGCTTGCTGCGAATTTTAAAGAAGCTTCTAATTCGATACTCCGTCAGCTTGCAGAGAAGTAGTTCATTTAGTTTGAATTTTGAATTTAAGAATGTTAGTTTTTATTATATGGCATTACAAAAACCCAATACAGATAATAATAGTAAAAGATACATTATCATTGGACTCGATGGCGTTCCTTATTCTCTTATCCAAAAATATAGTTCTATCGGTTTGATGCCAAACCTCGGGCAATTGATAGAAAAGTCTCAGTTTATCAGGATGGAATCATCCATACCTGACGTTTCTTCTGTTGCCTGGAGTTCAATTATTACCGGCAAAAACCCCGGGGGACACGGCATTTTCGGTTTTACTGAGATTGAGCCATGCTCATATCAATACAGATACCCCAATTTTGATGATCTTAAGGCAATCCCGTTCTGGGATAGTAAAAAAGCTGTCATCATTAATGTCCCTCAAACCTATCCTGCAAAACAATTAGATGGCGTGTTGATATCAGGTTTTATAGCTTTGGAACCGGAAAAAGCAGTTTATCCTTCTTCCCTGATTTCAGATTTGCAAAAGATTGAATATCGATTTGATGTGAATGCCGAACTCGGGCATCAGTCAATGGATTTATTTTTTAAGGACCTGGATACTACCCTGGAAAATCGTATTAAGTGTATAGATCTTCTTTGGGAAAGGGAATCATGGGAATTGTTTATGGCTGTTTTTACAGAAACAGATAGGATCAATCATTTTTTATTTGATGTGTTTGATGATGATGATCACGCCTATGCTGACATTTTTAAAAAATATTACTGCAGGATAGACGAGCAAATCGGAAAATTAATTTCAGAAATATCCGAGAACGATACCGT
>DASCNB010000211.1:0-5838 GCA_036011265.1 Nitrospinota bacterium
TATCCACGGGCAATAAATAAAGTCGATGATATTCTTGAAGAGTCCGGAGAAATGTCATGTCCTGAAGTTGCAAAGCGGGCGCTGCTGAATCCTGAAGGAATCAAATTTGAAGAGACGGAAATAAAATTCAAGCGTTCAAAAATATTAAATAAGGTGGTTGAACTGCAGTACCCGGCTTCAAAACAAAAGCTCAAAATGTCTTTCTGGCAGATCCGAAAGTTTACTCTTGAACTTGTTCAGAACCGTTCGTTAAGACTGGCGGACAGGCTGATTGTCCTCGGAATATTTTATGAAAAAATACAGAGATTTCTAAAGGAAAATAGGATTGATGAAATTCCGGATCTAATTGCGGGCTGTAAAGATATGCTTGAAAATAAGACTATGAAAAAAAGCCTGGCTCAATTACCGAATAATGTCGCACTTCAGATGGTTTTATTGAAACAACTGACTGACAAGCGCGTTGCAAATGGCATTGCCAGTCAGAGATATGCCGACTGTTATGCTGAATTTTTAAAAGGTGTTAATTTCGACAAAGCCTCCAATGTGGTCGAAATAGCGGCAAAATATAAATTAGCCTACCGCAAATATTTCGAACCATTCATAAAAGATAATGAATATATACTGGAAAATTATATTGTTAATTATATCTTCAAGCATGTAACTCCATTCGCAAATACTGATTATGAAAACATCTTTAGTGATTATGGAATGCTTGTTGTTAGCTATGCTGTAGTCAAAATGCAACTCATAGGTATGGCAGGATTCCATAAAGGCATTAACGAGAATCTTGTAATCAAACTCATACAGTCATTTGGAAAAGTAATGGAACACAATAACAATTATCGGAAAGATGCGTTGAACATTCTGCAAAAGAACGGATGCACCACCATGGCACATATGGCTATATTGATAAAAAATTGAAAGAACTCAGGTTCCTGTTAAAAGCATACGGGAATCTTCACAATTTCATTGAATTAAACATGTTGTTGACAAAAAAATGACCTCCCCGCAATTCCCTTCCTTCAACAAGCTCAGGACAAGCTCTTGGCAGGGAGGATAAGTAGGATCCACGCTAAGCGAGGCACAGCACAAGGTACTCTACAATATTTTTCTCACAGTTATTTTAAGTTCAGACAATCTTCCTTCAAATTGAGTCACTACTATCCGGTTTTAACCCTTGACAGAACAAGCTAATGAATGATATTTATTTAACCTTTTGGTTAGCCATTGCTTATGAAAACAGTTGAACATACATCAATTATCGATGCTGTAAAAAATCTCTCCATGGAAGCCAATTTCGATTTGTCAAAAGATGTTGTTGCCGCGTTTGAAAAAGGAAAAGAGCAGGAAAAATCCCCGACAGGCAAGGCTATTTTCAGCGCTTTAATCAAGAATCAGAATATAGCGAGAGATGAACGGGTCCCTATGTGTCAGGATACCGGTTTTTCGGTTATTTACGTGGAACTTGGACAGGACGTGCATATTGAGGGAGGTCCTTTAGAAGATAGTATTAATGAAGGGGTCAGGCAGGGCTATGCTGATGGATATTTGCGGAAATCGATGTGTGAACCGTTTACCAGAAAAAATACGGGAGACAATACCCCTGCGGTAATCATAACTGAAATAGTTCCCGGTGATAAAATGAAAATCATTGTCGCGCCAAAAGGCGGCGGCAGTGAAAATATGAGCCGCGTAACCATGCTGAAACCGGCGGATGGAAAAGAAGGAATTAAAGAGTTTGTTGTCAACCGCTGTTTCGAAGCCGGCTCTAACCCGTGTCCTCCTGTGATTGTCGGAGTGGGTATCGGTGGTTCTTCTGAAAAAGTAGCTATTTTGGCCCGGAAATCTTTATTCAGGGAAATAGGGTCAAAAAATCCTGACCTTGAACTGGCGGAAATGGAAGCGGAAATGTTGAAAAAAATTAACGATTTGGGAATGGGACCGCAAGGATTAGGAGGAACTCAGTATGCCCTGGCAGTCCACATAGAAAAATTTCCCTGCCATATTGCCCAGTTACCGCTTGCGGTGAACATTTGTTGCCATGCAGCAAGGCATAAGGAAGTAATTCTTTAAATACGAAATCCGAAGCACGAAATCCGAAAAAAATATGAGTAATGTTATCAAAATAACAACTCCTCTTTCTGATGAGGTAGTAAACAGCCTGAAATCCGGCGACCAGGTTTCAATAAACGGTGTCTTATATACTGCAAGGGACGCGGCACATAAGAGGTTGGTTGATTTGCTGGATAAAGGGGAAAAACTACCCTTTGATGTTAAGGGACAAATAATTTATTATGTGGGGCCTGCTCCCGCAAAACCGGGAGCAATTATTGGATCGGCAGGGCCGACGACCAGTTATAGAATGGATCCCTACGCGCCAAGATTGATGGAAATCGGAATGAAGGGAATGATTGGAAAAGGTAATCGAGCCAAAAATGTAATTGATGCGATGGTCAAGTTTAAAAGTATTTACTTTGCGGCGATAGGAGGCGCAGGCGCATTAGTCGCCCGGTCCATTAAAAAAGTTGAAATAATCGCTTATGAAGACCTGGGACCTGAAGCTATCCGTAAAATGGAAGTGGAGGATTTCCAGGCGGTTGTGGTCAATGATACTTCTGGCAACGACGTTTATAAAGAAGGTATGAATAAATATAAGAAATGACCCTTCGACTTTGCTCAGGACAAGAGAACAACTCTTCAGCAGAGCTTGTCCTGAACTCGTCGAAGGGCTCAGGGTGACAAATCATATGATTAAACATGAAGTTATCATTGTTGGAAGCGGGTTAGCTGGTATGCGGGCAGCGCTGGAAGTCTGTAAGGATTTTGACACAGCTATTGTTAGCAAAGTCTATCCTTCCCGTTCTCATTCCGGAGCCGCGCAGGGAGGTATTTCCGCGTCTCTCGGAAATGCTTCTGAAGATAGCTGGGAAGCTCACATGTACGATACGGTAAAGGGAAGTGATTTTCTGGCTGACCAGGATGCTGTGGAAATAATGGTTAAGGACGCGCCCGGTGTGATCAGGAAAATGGAGCGCTTTGGCTGCGTATTCAGCCGAACGGAAAAAGGGTTGATTGCACAGAGATGGTTTGGCGGTCATTCAAAACAGAGGGCTTGCTATGCGGCGGATAGAACCGGCCATGCCCTTCTTCACGTCCTCCATGAGCAAACATTCAAACACGCTAAAAATCTAAAAATATATTCTGAGTGGTACTTAATGTCTTTGATCGTCAAAGAGGGCATTTGCCGTGGAATCGTTGTATACAACATTCAAAACGGAAAAATAGAGGTTATGCAGGCGAAAACAATTATTTTCTGCACCGGCGGATACGGCAGGGCTTATAAAATTACTTCCAATGCCTTTGCAAGCACAGGAGATGGGGTTGTGGCTGCGTATCACGCTGGACTTCCTTTGCAGGATATGGAATTTGTCCAGTTTCATCCTACCGGACTTTTTGTACAGGGCATTCTAATTTCTGAGGCAGCGCGGGGTGAAGGAGGATATCTACTCAATGGAAAAGGCGAGCGTTTCATGGAAAAATACGCTTCGTCTAAAATGGAATTAGCCCCCCGGGATATTGTCTCACGCTCAGAGCAAACGGAGATTAACGAAGGCAGGGGAATTAATGGAAAAGATTATGTTCATATAGACCTGCGTCACCTTGGAAAAGAAAAAATCATAGAGCGATTACCACAGGTGAGACAATTAGGGATAGATTTTCTCGGCATCGATCTTATTGAAGATCCTCTACCCATTCAACCGACAGCTCATTACAGCATGGGTGGTATTCCGATCGACTATGACGGACATGTCCAATCTGATGAAAAAGGAACAAAAGTTTCAGGGCTCTTTGCTGCAGGAGAGTGCTCTTGTGTTTCTGTGCATGGAGCCAACCGCCTGGGGACCAATTCTCTGCTTGAAGCGCTTGTGTTCGGCAAAAGAGCGGGAAAAGCAGCATTGAAATTTACTCAAAACGCGGAATTTCATGATGTCAACGAACAGGAAGAATCTTACAAAGCTAAAAACAAGATTAAAGCTATCTTTAATACCAATGGAAATGAAAGCGTTAATGACATACGAAATGAGTTGAAAGAAAATATGACAACTAACTGCGGAATTTATAGAAGCAAGGATCAGCTTAAAATCTGCCTTAAAAAATTGAATGATTTGAAAGCCCGTTTTAAAAAAGGCAAAATTACAGATAAAGGTTCTGTTTTTAATTCCGAGCTAATAGAATTTATCGAATTAGGAAATATGCTGGAGTTTTCTGAGATTATTGCGCGCGGCGCGTTAAGAAGAGAAGAGTCAAGAGGAGGTCATGCAAGGAGAGACTTCCCAAAAAGAGATGATAAAAAATGGCTGAACCATACATTAGCATTTAAAAAAGATGACGAAATAGAATTTCGTTCCAAACCTGTAAAGATAACCAAACATCAACCGGAAGAAAGGAAGTATTAGTATTCTAAAGAATGAGTGAAACTACTTTTAAAATTCAAAGGTTCAACCCTGAGAAAGAGAAGGAACCCCATTTCCAGGAATTCAAACTGGAAATTCAAAAGGGGGCCACTCTCCTCGACTGCCTGAACCAGATCAAATGGACTCAGGACGGTACTTTGACTTTCCGTATGTCCTGCCGAAGCGCTATCTGCGGGTCCTGTGCTGTGAGAGCGAACGGGCATGCCGTTTTAGCATGCAAAACTCAGGCAAGCAGTCTGACAAGAAATGACCAGGTTACTATACAACCCCTTGGGAATATGGAAATAATAAAAGACCTGGCTGTCGACCTGACGGAATTCTGGAAAAAAGTGGAAGCCGTAAAGCCATGGCTAATGCCGGATGAAAAAGAAACCCTGGTTTTTGAAAGAACTCAATCTATAGAGGAATTTCTTAAAATTGACAGGGCGTCAACCTGTATTATGTGCTCATCCTGTTATTCAGATTGCTGTAGCATGGCTGTGGACAAATCCTTTTTGGGACCGACTGCGCTTACAAAAGCTCAGAGGTTTGTTGAGGACTCACGAGACAAGGAAACGATCAGCCGAATAAAAGAACTGAGTGAGGATGCCGGTATATGGGATTGTACTCACTGTTCCGAATGCTCCCAGAGATGTCCCACAGAGGCTAAACCACTTGATAGGATTGTTTCACTCAGAACCGTTGCTTTAAATAACGGGGTAACAAATAATAACGGAGCAAGACACGCAAAGACATTTGTTAAATCGATAAAGAGCAGCGGCATTTTAAATGAGAATACTATACCTGTAGGTTCCATGGGGTTCTTTAATATTCCCGGACTACTCAGTCTGATACCCGTGGGAATCAGGATGTTTCTCAAAGGGAAAAACCCTCCGCTCATCCACCATCCTATGGAAGAACTGGATGATGTGAAGAGAATTTTTAAGAAATTCGAGAAGAAATGAAATACGCTTTATATACAGGTTGTGTAGCAAAAGGAGCAGGCAGAGAACTGTTGACCTCCACTTACGCCCTCGCGGGCAAACTTGGAATAGAATTGGTGGAATTGAAAAACGTCTCCTGCTGCGGGGCGGGTGTCATTACTGAAGACAACCCGGAACTAGCAGATACCCTGAATGCCCGTACCTTTGCCATTGCTGAAGAAATGGGTCTTGAAATTCTGAATATCTGCGGCACCTGCCAGGGGGTGATGAAAAAAGCTCAGGCCCATCTGGATAAAGATGAAAAATATAAAAACAAGATTAATGAAACGTTAAAAGAAGGTGGACATGAATATAAGGGAACAGTGCAGATCAAGCACCTCTTGACTGTTTTATCAGAGGATTTTGGCCTCAGCAGCTTGAGGAGCAAAGTGACAGTCGCA
>DASCNB010000212.1:0-3710 GCA_036011265.1 Nitrospinota bacterium
ATCGTGGAGAGAAGAAGCGTACTTTATAGTGTTTATCTCTTTTGAGGATAGTTTCATCTCTTTTGCTGATGCCACCGAATACTCGGTTACTCGCTGAGAATGGCCCTGAGTATAAGGACTTTTGCCTTCAAGAATGAGCATCAGTGATTTCATGGTGCTGAGATAGGTTGCTTCAAGATCTTTAAACAAATGAGCATTTTCTATAGAGATGGAGGCCTGGTTCGCAAGTATTGAAAGGAAGTAAAGATCGCTTTGAGAAAAAGGCCTATCTGTTTTCGGCTCATTAATGTTTAAGACACCTATCAGCTTTTCCTTCTTCGAAAGATAGAGTAGCTCCTCGCTTTTGGCTCCAATCATGGGAATACTGATGAATGATTTATCCGATAGCTGCCGGGAGAATTTGTGAAATACAGGGTGGCTGGTTATGTCAGTTACTAGGATCGGCTTTCTATCTGCGGCTACCTGTCCAGCAATCCCTTCATTCATTTTAACTCTGCATTTTTCGACGATATTTTTCTCAATTCCAGCAGAGACCTTTATGACCAGTTCTTCCTCTTTCTCATCGAGAACCATTAATGATCCTCTGGTCGCGCTAGTATGGCTTAATGCAGTGGTTAAAATCAAATGAAGCAGATCGTTCAAATTAATGGTTTTGGTCAACTTGTTGCTAACTTCAAGCAGGGTTATGCTTTCTCTTAGTTTCGCGTTTTCCCTGGCCAAATTAAACCTTTCTAACGCATTACCAACCGCAACCCTCATCTCATCGATTTTGAAAGGCTTAATGATATAGTCATACGCACCTGCCTTAATCGCCGCCATTGTTGTCTCAAGACTGGCATAGCCGGTCATTACTAAAACCACTAAGTCCGGATACTGTTGTTTTAAACTATTCATCAGTTCAAGCCCACCCATTCCAGGCATTTTGATGTCTGTAATGACAAGATCAAAAGTATTTTCTTTCAACACTTCAAGAGCCCTTATTCCATTTTCAGCAGAATGAATGGAATAACCCTCCCTGTTTAAAAAATCAGTGAGAAGAGTTCGAATAGTCTCTTCATCATCCACAACTAGGATTCGTTCCTTTTTATTCATATGTTTTTCATTTAAAAATTTAATTCCACTAAAAAAAGCGGGGTTTAGTTATCCAAACATAAACAGTGGTAAAAGTTAGTAACCTTGTGGTAATTTTTTTTTACATCTTCCTCTACCATTGATATCATCTTTCTGAAACTAAATCAAACTGTTAAGTAAAAGCAACTGATGAGACATTATTATCCAGCACTCGCTAAGCATTTTCAAACTTACGCAAAATCAATGTGGAATTATTACTGCCAAACCCGAATGAGTTTACAAGCGCTATTCTAAGGTTTTTCTCAACAACGGTTCCTTTAATCATCTCCATTTCACATAACGGATCGGGATCGTCATAATTAAGGTTCGGATGTATTGCACCTTCTTTAATGCTCAGGGCGCAGACAATGGCCGCAATTGCCCCGGCCGCCCCAATAGTATGCCCCACAAGGGCTTTGGTGGCATTAATAACAATCTTATTGGCATGCTCTTTAAAAAGCATTTGAATGGCTTTGATCTCAACAGGATCTCCAATCGGAGTGGAGGTGGCATGCGCGTTAATATAATCCACTTCGGTTCCGGATACATTTGCGTCATCCATAGCCAGTTCCATGGTCTTTACCATCTCTTTTCCAGTCTGTTCCGGGATTACCATATGAGAAGCCTCGCTGGTTGACCCGTAACCCGCAACCTCCGCGTAAATTTTAGCTTTCCGCTTTTGGGCGTGTTCCAGAGATTCCAATATTAAAACTCCTGCTCCTTCTCCCATAACAAAGCCGTCCCTAAGCTTATCAAAGGGTCTCATTGCCTTTTTCGGCTCGTCATTACGAGTAGAGAGTGTACGCAACGAGCAAAACCCGGCCATAGCCAGGGGAGTAATACAGGCGTCTGCACCGCCGGCAATCATCACATCCGCTTTTCCCAATTTTATAAGATCGGCTGCCTGTCCAATAGAATGCGCGCTGGAGGAACATGCCGTAGAAGTTGTAATATTCGGCCCCTTTACTCCAAGCAGTATTGCTATCTGACCGGAAGCCGCATTCAGAGTCACCATCGGAATACTATTGGGGTTGACCTTCTCCGGCCTGCCCGAATCGTGAAGCGCGGTGATCTGGCGCTCCGCCATTAGCATCCCCCCCATCCCGGAACCTATACTAACCCCCACCTGGTAAGGGTCTTTTGCATTGAGGTCAAGACCTGAATCATCAAGTGCCATTTTTGTTGCTCCTATACAAAAATGAGCAAACCGGTCCATTCTGTCCAGGTTGGCATTGGGGAAGTATTCCCGCGCATTATAGCCCTGAACTTCTGCGGCAATGCGGGACTTGTATTTTGAAGCATCGAAACAGGAAATCTCCTTCACTCCACTGGCTCCGTTAAGAGCGGCCTTCCAAAACGCGTCAATCCCATTTCCAATGGGTGAGACTATTCCAAGACCTGTAACAACTACTTTTTTTGACATATGTAATTATACTATAATTTTAAAAATTTCATAAATACCGAATATACAAGGCAAAGTCAATAAATATTTACTCAGGCAAACCCTTCAAGAAGCTCAGGGTGACAAGATAGGCTCCTAATCCCTTTCATGCTGAACCTGCCGAAGCATGAGTCTGTCATTCCCGTGAAAGCGAAAATCTTGTCGTTCCCAATCAAGGGGAGGTTAATTTTTTTTCTCAATAACCTCTTTGAAGTCATTAAAACTTAAAACGACCTGTTAGCAAATATTTTTGACTTCACTAATTCGATTTGCTAAATTTGGCGCATGAACTCCACTTTTGCCATCCTTATAGCTATAGCTCTCTATTTTATTTTCTACTTCACCTACGGAAAGCACCTTGAAAAAAAAGTTGTAAAGGCGGACGACGATAATGAAACTCCTGCTCAAAGGCTTTTTGATGGCGTCGATTACGTTCCGGCAAACAAGTACGTGCTTTTCGGGCACCACTTCGCCTCAATCGCAGGTGCAGCGCCAATTGTAGGACCTGCCATAGCCCTGGCATGGGGATGGCTGCCGGGTTTGTTGTGGGTATGGTTCGGGAACATATTTATCGGCGCTGTCCATGACTATCTCTCGTTAATGTCATCCGTAAGATATGACGGCCGCTCAGTTCAGTGGATCGCCGGTAAAATTATCAAGGAAAGAACAGGGTATGCCTTTTCATGGTTTGTACTTTTTGCGCTTATCCTTGTAGTCGCGGCCTTTGGAGCAGTTCTCGGAAAGATTTTTGTTGCCCAGCCCGCAGTCCCCACTGCATATTTTTTAAAAATCATTGCGGCGCTTATTTTAGGCGTTTTAATGTACAGGGTAAAACTCGACTTCAGGCTCGCCACTATTATAGGCATTGCCATGCTCGCTACAGCTATATTCTTGGGAAAATTTTTTCCTATTTCTCTCTCCTATGAAATCTGGATGGTAGTCTTTTTTTTATATATAGTCATAGCAGCTTCCATTCCTGTAAACATTCTTTTGCAGCCAAGAGATTATTTAAACGCGTGGCTTCTTGTAACAGGACTTATTATCGGAGGGATATCTCTTTTTATCGGATTCGATACCATTCAAATTCCTACATACACTAAATGGAGTGTCCCCATCATCGCTGGCAAAGACACTCCCTTCTGGCCGGTTGTTCCTTTGA
>DASCNB010000213.1:0-8442 GCA_036011265.1 Nitrospinota bacterium
CTTGACGGCGCTCTGAGATTGAAACAACTATTTCAAAGGGCGGAAGAGTATAAAATGCCTGCAATTGCCATGACAGATCATGGCAATATGTTTGGCGCGGTAGATTTTTTTCTACAAGCAAAAGAACACGGCATTAAACCGATTATAGGATGTGAGGTTTATGTAGCCCCAAAAAGCCGCTTTGAAAAAACTACGATCTCAGGCCTTTCTGACGCATCTTATCATTTGATACTGCTCGCGAGAAACGAAACGGGTTATAAAAATTTATCAAAAATGATAACCAAAGCATTTTTCGAGGGATTTTATTACAAACCGAGAATCGATAAAGAATTGTTGTCTCAACATTCTGAAGGATTAATCGCATTAAGTTCCTGCTTAAAGGGAGAACTGTCAAGGTTACTTTCTATCGGAAACATAGAAGAAGCCATAAACACTGCTTCTTTTTATAAAGAAACCATGGGGGAAGGGAATTACTATCTTGAAATACAGGATCAGGGGATTAAAGGACAGCGGGAGATTACAAAAGAAATAATAAAAATTGGAAAGAAACTATCCATTCCCCTTGTAGCTACCAATGATTGTCATTATCTTGAACAAAAGGATGCCAGGGCACAGGAGATACTTCTCTGCATTCAAACCGGGAAAACACTTGTTGATGAAAAAAGAATGAAATTTTCCGGCGACCAGTTTTATTTTAAATCTCCTGAGGAGATGAAAACTTTATTTAAAGAAATTCCTCAAGCTATTTCTAACACCATCAAAATCGCCGAGCATTGCAACCTCGAAATGCATTTTGACAAAATTCACCTTCCTCATTACGATGTTCCCCAAGATTCCACTTTGGATAGCTTTTTGGGCGAATTGGCCAGGCATGGAATGGAAAAAAGGCTTCAGAAAAAGCAACTGTTGTTGACAGTAGACGCAAAAAGCCAGAAAAAGGACGGGGACATTATGTCAATCTACAAAGAAAGATTAGCCGAAGAGCTTAAGATAATTAAAAAAATGAATTTTTCAGGCTATTTTTTGATTGTATGGGATTTTATTGACTATTCGAAAAGAAATAATATCCCGGTGGGGCCGGGCAGGGGGTCGGCAGCAGGAAGTTTGGTGGCTTATTGCCTGGGCATTACTGATATTGACCCGCTTAAGTACGGTCTTCTCTTCGAACGTTTTTTGAACCCGGAGCGTATTAGCATGCCTGATATTGATATTGATTTTTGTATGAATAAAAGAAGTCAAGTCATTGACTATGTGACTAAAAAGTATGGAAAGAATAATGTTTCACAACTGATTACTTTTGGGTCTATGAGCGCCAAAGCAGTTGTTAGAGATGTTGGCCGGGTGTTCAATATGCCTTACGGAGATGTGGATAAAATAGCTAAACTGATCCCGAACAGGTTAAATATTAAGCTCAAAGAAGCAATAAAAGAAGAACCAAAACTTAAAGAACTACAGACAAAAAATGAGCAGGTGAAAGACATGCTGGATATAGCCCTTACCCTGGAAGGTCTTCCGCGTCATGCCTCAACGCATGCTGCCGGTGTAGTGATTTCCCCGAAACCGCTAACAGAGTTTCTACCGCTCTATAAGGGGACCAATGATGAAGTGGTCACACAGTTTGCCATGGGGAATATAGAAAAACTGGGTCTCTTGAAAATGGACTTCCTTGGTCTAAAAACTCTTACAGTGATTGATATGACGCTAAAAAAGATAAACAAGATTGAAGGGAAAGAGATTGTTCTGGACTCTATCCCGTTAGACGATGCGGAGACCTTTAAGATGTTAAGTGAAGCTAAAACACTGGGAGTGTTTCAACTTGAAAGCCGGGGTATGCGCGACCTTTTAAGAAAAATGAAACCGAACTCATTTGAAGATGTCATCGCGCTTCTTGCTTTGTTTCGTCCCGGTCCGCTTAATAGTGGCATGGTAGATGACTACATCAAAAGAAAACATGGAACTATACCGGAAAAATATGATCTGCCCCAGTTAAAAAATATCCTGCATGAAACTCATGGGGTCATCCTCTACCAGGAGCAGGTTATGAAATTGGCATCGGTACTGGCCGGATTCAGCCTTGGCGGTGCTGACCTTCTCAGGAGAGCTATGGGAAAAAAGAAGCCGGAAGTAATGATGGAGTTGAGAGGGAAATTCATCTCGGGCTCTCTCCAAAATAAAATCCCTAAAGAAAAAGCGGGAAAAATGTTTGACCTGATAGAGCATTTTGCGGGATATGGTTTTAATAAATCTCATAGTGCGGCCTACGCGATAATCGCTTACCAGACGGCTTACCTTAAAAGTCATTACCCGGTGGAGTTTCTCGCCTCGCTCCTTACGTGTGACATGGACAATACCGATAAAATCATTCTCTATATTAATGAATGTCGGGAAATGGGTATCCAGGTATTGCCGCCGGATGTTAATGAAAGCTTTAAAGATTTTACAGTAGTAGAAAATTGTATTCGATTTGGATTGGCGGCTGTAAAAAATGTGGGTCAAAGCGCTATAGAGGCGATACTCAAGGCAAGGGAAAAACAAAAGCGGTTTTCTTCTTTGCATGAATTTTGCCAGAAAGTGGATCAGCGGACCGTTAACAAAAGGGTTATTGAAAGTCTGATAAAGTGCGGCGCCTTTGACTCAACAGGCGCAAAAAGATGGGAGCTCATGAACGATCTAGCCGATGTTATGGAATCGGCTCAACGAATTCAAAAAGACAGGGAACTAGGGCAAAAAGGGTTGTTCGGGTTTGATGAGATATATGAATCTAACCATAAAGCAGAGAATGGAAAAACAAATGTCAATCCCTGGGAAGAAAATGAGACCCTTGCCTATGAAAAAGAAACTCTTGGTTTTTATATTACCGGTCATCCATTAGCAAATCAAAAAAGGCAGTTAGACCGCTTTACAAATTGCGATTCACAGACTATCGCAGAAATGAATAATGGACGCCAGATCAATATCGGTGGAATAATAATTAAAGTCCGAACTCAGATGACTAAAAAAGGGAAAATAATGGCATTTATCACTTTAGAGGACCTGGCAGGTTTTGCGGAAATAATAGTTTTCCCAGATGTTTATAAATCAAGCGAGTCTATTTTAAAAACTGACAACACCATTCTTGTTAAAGGCCATAAAGATACCAGCACTGAAACAATAAAAATTATCGCGAAGGATATAATACCCCTTTCCGAAGCAGCTGAAAACTGGACAGGGAAAATTCATGTAAATATTCAAACTGCCGGATTGGAAACAGACTTCTTGGAAAAAATAAAATCAATATTGGAGGCACATCGAGGGAAAAATGATGTTTTGCTTCATTTAATATCCCCTGACGGAAAATCAATTTCCATGAATGCATCAAGCCAGCTAAAAGTTGCCCCGGACGATAAACTGATTTTAGAAATAGAAGAACTTTTAGGAAAGGATTCTATCTTTTTGAATTAAGGGGGTAAAGATATTATTAAGACCACCCCTCCGCGTTGCGCTTCCACTCCTCAACAGGCAGGGTATCTCCAATTCTGCTTTGGCAAGAGTCCGCAAAGAGAAAGCATCGATCTTATCAGGCTCCCCAATTTTTCCAGAAATTGCTATTTAATTGAAGTCTCTATCCATTAAGGTTTTGCGGCCATCCGCTTTTGCTCTCTCGATTGCTTGATCACACAAATTGCGAACGGAATCAGACAATGCTGACGCAACGTTACCTGCTGTACTCATTCCATGCGTCGCACGAATGTACTTTTTGAGTTTTGATACAACTATCAGTAATTCTTTATCACTCATATCATCTCTCCAGTTTTTCTAGGGTTAACAAAAGTGTCTAATATAAAGAATTTTATTCTTTATAAGATTACTATAGACAGAAAAAATATGAACAATACTAATGAAAGAATTGGTTGATGTCAAGAATATTTCAGAGCAGAGGGATTGTCGATTATTTGGAGGCTAAAGACATATTTGATGGGAAAGTGCATTTTTGTTTCGATTAAAACTGACTATTGATTGCTAAAAGCCATCAACAACATTTAGGGCCGCATTCAATTATCTCTGAAGTATTAATAATGATAAAACTTCCTGCGTAGGGTGCTCGGGTGAGCTTTGTGGCAGTATCAGTACATATTTCAACCGGTTCTCCCGCCAGATAGGTATGGCCGTCATCGTCTGATACATTAAGAAAAGGGCCTTTGTAAATAGCATACTGGCCTTTGAACACGCATTCTTTACCTTTTGTGAATTTCCAGCCCCGAAATGTGATGGAAGAAAACTTAATTCCATTAACTTCCTTCCAGACATAGTCATGTTCTACAGAAACGCCGTAAAATCCTGCGGTTTTAGCTGCTTCAATCAACTTTTGCTGTGTTTCAGCTCCTGAGATGCATTCTCCCCATAGTTTTTTGTCTGATCGCATTTCCTCGGGAACCTCGCAATCCGAAACAATATCCGAGATAACCAATCGGCCATGATTTTTCAGGATTCGATAAATCTCTTCAAACACTTTATCTTTTGAAATGGATAAGTTTATTACACAATTGGAAGTAATTATATCCACAGAATTGGAATCCACTGGGATATCTTCCAAAAGGCCCTTTCTAAACTCTATATTGGAATACCCAAGGCTTTTTTCAACATATGATTTGCTTTTTTCCGCCTGAGATAGCATTTCATCGGTCATGTCAATGCCAATAATTTTTCCTTTTTTACCAGTGGTTTTGGCAGCAATAAAACAGTCGATTCCGCCCCCTGAGCCGAGATCGACCACTGTTTCGCCTTCTTTAATTGACGCTTTGCTGACAGGGCTACCGCATCCGTAGGAAATCTTTAGAACATCAACAGGAATATGAGATACATCTTCTGCCTGGTAATCGGTAGGACAGCAAAGGGAAGATTGTGAAGTTAACGCAGCTTTAGAATAAAACTCCTTCACATCCTCTCTTTTTACTTCTGAATTGTTTTTGATTGTTTGCATTTTGTACTTAGAATGGAGATTTAAGGCAGATAAACGTGGACGTTCAGCCTTTCAGTTTGTTTTCTACTGATGCTACTTTTCCTTTTAAACGCCCGGTTGCTCCTTTCCGGTCATCAATCTTAATGGAAGTAGATACCCTGTCACTAAAGCGGGCCATGTTCAAGTGACATTTTTTTATAAGCTCAAATACTTGTTCAGCATCCCCCTCGACCAGTGTCCCCATTGCGTGAAGCTCATATTGCAAACCACTCTCTTTAATAATATTTATAGTCTTTGCAATATATTCGCTCAGGCCTTTTCCTGCTTTGTCAATTGGAGTAATACTAAATTCAGCAAGCATTTATAAGAATAACTTAAAGTTTTAGGAGAAGTGGTTAGCAATAGATAAAAGAAAGAAGGAGAAAACCTGCTTTCTCTCGAAGAGTCCTATTTCTAACTATTACTAAAAAAAGTTTCTCATTTATTAAAATTTTTGTCAAGGTCATTCTGTTGTCTATAATAGGGAGATTAGGTTTTAGTCACGAAGACACAAAGCCTTGCATAAGGCGTTGTACTTTGCATAAGTCACTCTATAAAGAAAGAACTAAGTCTTGCAATAATTGTAGTAAAAGGATGATTGTTATGCTTAGAAATTAAATCTCTTGTTTATTGTCTATTTTATAATATTCAGGTAGAATTTTCTGTTATTTTTGTTAAATAAACAATTATTGCGAGAGAAAGCCTATGAAACTTGCGCTTAACATGATGGTAAAAAATGAAGCGGGAAATATCGCGGAGTGTATTGCCTCTGTTCAGCCTATAGTAAATGAGATAATTATACTGGACACCGGATCATCTGATGATACGGTGAGTATAGCCAGAGGTTTAGGCGCGGAGATATTTCATTTTGAATGGTGTGATGATTTTGCTGTCGCTAGAAACGAAGCGTTATCTAAAGTTGCAGCAGACTGGGTCCTTGTGCTGGATGCTGATGAGCGAATCGCGCGGGAGGACCATCAACGTATTATAAAGATTATTGATGATGATACTGTTGATGCATATTTAATGCTCGCACGGAATTATCTGAGGGGAACAGGATACGACAAATGGTGTGCTGCAACTGGAGAGTATCCGGAAATGGAAAAAGGATACGCGGGATACAGGGATCACTTCGTACTAAGACTTTTTAGAAATTATGATTATCTAAAGTGGGACGGAAGAGTACATGAGAACCTTTTATCTGTTGATCCAGCTAAAAAATGGTCTGTAAAGCAAACAGATTTGGTGATACATCATTATGGAAAGGTCATGGATGAAAAGCAACTCAATTGTAAAAAGCAAAAATATCTTATTATTACACGGAAAAAAGCAGACGAGTTTCCAAACGACGCGAAAGCTCAGTTTGAGCTAGGAGTACAGCTTCACGAGCTTGAAATGTGGAAAGAATGTCTAAAGCCATTTCAGAACGCTTTTGCCCTTTCTGAAGAGTGTAAAGAAGCGCTTTATTTTATTGGTAACACCTTTCACAAGCTTGGCGATCTTAAAAAAGCGGAAGAGATGCTTGAAAAGTTTTTAACGCTTGAACCGACCCACTGTGATGCGATAGTAACGTTATCTTGCGTTAAGAATGAAAATGGCGACGCAGAATCCGCCTTTATGCTTCTTGACAGAGCCATAGCGATAAACGCGGATATGTTTAGTGCTTGGTTTAACAAGGGGGTTTTTTGTTTGAAACTTGAGCGCTATGAGGAGGCAGAGCCGGTCTTTGAAAAAGTTCTGGCACTCATGCCGGACTATGTGCCGGCTATGTATGGTAAATGGTATGCGAATATTTTTCTTGGCAATTTTGAAATAGCGGAATCTTGCATGAAAAATTGGATTGCGGAGCACGCAGAACTTAAAATCAAGGTAATAAAAGTTGCACGAAAACTAATGATGATGGGAAAATTTGAAATTATAATTCATGCTATTGGTCCTATAGCCAACAAGGTAGATGATGCGGAATCGTATTCGGCGTTAGGCGCGGCTTATCTTTCAGCTAATAGAATAAATGAAGCGGAAAGTAATCTTGAAAAAGCGCTTGCCCTTGATAAAACATTAAATCCGGCACGCGTCAACCTTGCGCAGATAAAGGAGGTGCATAGAAAGGATATTTTAACAGCTACCAAACTTTATGAAGAAGCGTTACAATACGAGCCTCAAAGCGAATTTGTTCAAGCGAGAATTAAACTTTTAAAAAATATGTGTTAATATGTTGATTTTTAATATGTTTCTCTGCTAATTGAGGTGCTAAAAAGGAATCCTACGCTGAATTTTTCAGTCTAATATTATAGGAGGACAAAAAGTCGAAAAATGATACAGGAGGTGGTCCCATGAAGATCTTAAAAATACCTTATTTATCACTTTCATTATATTAACCTTTCTCTGCTCTTCTCTTTCAGCCGCTTCAGATAGACCTCAACGTGTTTTCGAAGTAATCGACTCCCAATTTCCTGCAGAAATCGAAGCCTTTAAGTATTTAAAAGTAGAGAAGGATCGTTATACCTTATTGTGCTATATCCCTTCTAAGGTTGCAATGGTTCGAGAGATTTTTGCAGTTAGAAATGGGCAGAAGTACAGGATTATTTCACTTGTTTTCTCCACTGAAGTCAGCTCAGTAGGGAAGGATGGACCGGTTATTGAAATTGTAAAGTGGAAAGGACCTTACTGGCCGGGTGAAGTCATCTATCAGCTTGCAGGAGACCAAATTCAGTCGGCTTACCTTAAAAGGTAAAAAAAATCAGAGTTAATAACAAGTACAGAGAAAACAAGAAAGGTTTTATTAATAAATCTTTAGCAGGCTATTTGTGTTCTTCTGAAAGAAATTTTTCAGCCAATTCCACGTTTTCTTTACTTCCTATAAAAAGAGGCACCCGTTGATGAATTGCATCTGGTTGAATCTCCAAAATCCTTTGAAAGCCATTGCTCGCTTTTCCACCGGCATTTTCCACAATATAAGCAAGTGGTATGGCTTCATACAGCAATCTTAGTTTTCCATTAAGCGCTTTAGAGTCAGGTGGATACATAAAAATACCGCCTTTTAGCATGGTTCTGTGAAAATCTGCCACAAGAGACCCGATATATCTTGCTTTATATGGGCGGTTTGTGGCTTCATCTTTTTCTTTTAAGTATTCGACGCATTTTTTTTGTTGATCGCTCCATAAATTATAATTGCCTTCATTAATGCTGTAAATGCTTCCCCTTGAAGGAATTTTCATATTAGGGGATGACAGGAGGAACTCACCTAAACCCGGATCCAGGGTAAAACCGTGAACTCCATTTCCGGTGGAATATACAAAAACAGTACTTGAACCATAAATAACATATCCAGCTCCCACCAGGTTTTCTCCCTTTTGCAGGAAATCTTCTTTTGTTACTTCTGTCCCGGGAGACAATTTTCTATAAATGGCAAAAATGGTGCCAATAGACACATTTACATCGATATTCGATGATCCGTCAAGCGG
>DASCNB010000214.1:0-6119 GCA_036011265.1 Nitrospinota bacterium
ACCTGTACGTAAAAAATGACAGCGTTAATCATCCGACGTTTTCATTCAAAGACAGGGTGGTTGCTGTGGCTGTGACTAAAGCCAATGAACTCGGAATGGATACTGTGGGATGCGCGTCAACGGGCAACCTGGCAAATTCCGTGGCGGCTCATGCCGCTGAAGCAGGACTGGAAAGTTATATTTTCATTCCATCCGATCTGGAACCGGGAAAGGTCATGAGTACTTTAATATACGGAGCCAGGGTTATTGGTGTGAACGGTTCTTATGATGATGTAAACAGACTGTGCAGCGAAATAGCCATGAATTTTAAATGGGCGTTTGTGAATATTAATATCCGCCCTTATTATGGAGATGGTTCCAAGACGTTTGGTTATGAGATTGCGGAGCAATTAGGCTGGAAGACTCCTGACAATATTATAGTCCCTGTTGCCGGCAGTTCTCTGATTACAAAAATCTGGAAGAGTTTTAAGGAGTTCAAAGACCTGGGATTAATAGATAAAGTTAAAACCAAGATTTTTGCGGCACAGGCAACCGGTTGCGCTCCCGTAACAACCGCAATAAAAAATGGGACGGATGTTATTAAACCGGTTAAGCCAAATACTATCGCGAAATCTATTGCTATCGGGAATCCGGCAGACGGATACTACGGCGTAAAAACCACTGAAGAAAGCGGCGGATGGGGAGAAGATGTTAATGACGATGAAATCGTGGAAGGGATGAAGCTGTTGGCCAATACAGAAGGGATTTTTACTGAAACAGCCGGTGGTGTTGTGGTCTCTGTTACAAAAAAACTCATCAAACAAGGAAGAATTAATAAAGACGAATTAACAGTTTTATCGATTACCGGTAATGGACTTAAAACAAGGGAAGCAATAGAAAATAGCGTCGGAAAAATATCTATTATTGAACCTAAGTTGGGAGCGTTTAATAATTTAATGGAAAAAAACTAATTTACAAAAAATAATGTAACCAAATTTTTACATCATAGGAGGAAATATATGGCAGTTAAAGTCAGAATTCCATCGCCATTGCTAAAATTGACTAATAATCAGGGAGAGGTCTCCGCGGAAGGAAACAGTGTAAAGGAGATATTTGATGATCTCGAAAAAAATTATCCCGGGATAAAGGAACGTGTTTACGATGAAGAAGGGCAATTACGAAGGTTTATTAATATTTATATTAATGAAGAGGATATCAGGTTTGTTGACGGAGAATCATCTTCGGTTAAGAATGGGGATGAAATATCAATTATTCCGGCTATTGCCGGGGGCTTATTTTAATTTTTTTAACCGGGCTTTTTTTATTTAGGGAATAATAGATGTTTGATTTTTCAGAAGAACAAATACTCAGATACAGCAGGCATATTATATTACCGGAAGTGGGCGGCAAAGGTCAGTCAAAATTATTAGACGCTAAAGTACTTTTGGTGGGAGCAGGAGGATTAGGTTCCCCCGCAGCATATTATCTGGCCGCTGCAGGTGTGGGCAATATTGGAATTATTGATTTTGATGAAGTAGATCTCAGTAACCTGCAAAGGCAGATTCTTCACTCAAACGACCGCATAGGTTTAAACAAGGCTGAATCAGCAAAAATGACCATAGAAAAACTAAACCCGGATGTCAAAGTCCAGTTGTTTAAGGAGCGTCTAAGCTCAGAGAATATTATGAAAGTAATTGAAGGTTACGAAATAATTATTGACGGAACGGATAATTTTCCGGTCCGATATTTAATTAATGACGCTTGTGTGTTTACGAACAAAACAAACGTTCATGGGAGTATCTTTCGGTTTGAAGGGCAACTGACCATTTTTAAACCAAAAGAAGGACCATGTTACCGCTGTTTGTACCCGGAACCTCCTCCGCCCGGAATGGTACCAAGCTGCCAGGAAGCAGGGGTTTTGGGTGTTCTGCCAGGCACGGTTGGCGTACTTCAAGCGGTAGAAACAATAAAATTGATATTAAATATCGGAAAACCATTGATAGGCACCCTTCTCTTGTATGATTCATTATCTGTAAGTTTTAGAAAACTAAAATTGAAAAAAGATAAAGACTGTCCTGTCTGTGGGGAGAGTCCAACGATAAAAGAACTTATTGATTATGAACAGTTTTGTGGGGTTTCTCCGCAACTCTCTTAGGTAAAAAAATGTTACTTGCTGAAATTCAAAACTGCATAAATTGCGTAAATATTGACTTAAAAGATTTTTCCGAACCACAATTAAAAAAAATTGGAAATACCCCATTAATAAAAATACAAAACCTGACAAAAGACTTAAAAAATATTGAGATTTATGCCAAAGCTGAATGTATGAATTTAGGGGGTTCGGTAAAGAGTCGGCCTGCTCTAAAAATGATTGAGGATGGTGAGAAAGCTGGTTTATTAACCAGGGATAAAATTATTTTAGATTCAACTTCCGGAAATACCGGTATTGCGTATGCCCTGATTGGGAAAATCAAAGGGTATAAAGTTCTTCTGGTTATGCCTGAAAATATTTGCAGGGAAAGAAAAGCAAAAATGGCTGAATTATACGACGCGGAAATTATCTATTCTGATCCGTTTGGAGGTTCTGACGGGGCGATTATTAAAGCACAGGAGATTTACGAAGCAAATCCAGAAAAGTATTTTATGCCTGATCAGTATAACAATCCATCAAATTGGAAATCCCATTATGAGACAACAGGACCTGAAATTTACAATCAGACTGACAAACGTATAACTCATTTTATCGCGGGTATAGGAACAAGCGGCACTCTAATGGGAACAGGCCGGCGCTTAAAAGAATTCAACCCCTCTATTCAAATCATTTCTATTGAACCACATGAATCTCTGCATGGTCTTGAAGGGATGAAGCATATGGAAACTTCTATTATTCCTAAAATTTACGATGGATCATTTGCGGACAACAAGATTTCAGTAAAAACAGAAGATGCCTACGCCATGGTTAGAAAACTGGAACATGAAGAAGGACTGCAGGTAGGCAACTCTTCAGGTGCGGCAATCGGAGGCGCATTAGAATTAGCTAAAAGAATTGATCAAGGGGTGATTGTCACCATTTTCCCGGACAGCAGCGATAAATGCTATGTTTCGGAACATTTATGAAAATTTCGACTAAAGGTTATTATTCGGTTAGAGCAATTATCGATATAGCTATACACTCACAGAGTTCTCCTGTGCCCCTGTCGAGTATTTCAATTCGAGAGAATATTTCCCTTCATTATCTTGAACAGTTATTTATGAAGCTGAGAAGATCAAACCTGGTAAAAAGCGTTAGAGGCCCGGGTGGCGGATATGTACTGGCAAAAAAACCTGAGGAAATAAGTATAGGGGATGTATTACAGAGCGTGGAAGAATCAGTTGTGCCAAAACAAGTATGCGTAACTCATAATAAAAACAAAAAAATAAATAATAGCTGCGATAAGGTTGACGAATGTGTTAGCCGATTAGTGTGGCAAAAGTTGAGCGATAAAATGACGGAAATATTAGACTCCATTTCACTGGAAAGCCTTTGCCATGAACATGAAACACTAATGAATAAAAAGACAAAAGTAGCTGGAGACAGGGGTTAAATCTCGTTTCTCTTTGACTCTTGTGCCTTAACTCTGCTTTTTGATTTTTTTTATTCCTTCTACTACTAGCGTAATTTCTCCTTTCGGTTTTTTTGATTCTGTAATAGAGTCAACGTCGTTCAGTTCTGTATGGATTATCTCCTCATAAACCTTGGTTATTTCTCTTGCAATGACAACTTTCCTGTTGCCGAAAACCAAATAGATTTCTTTTAAAGTTTTTTGAACTCTGTGAGGGGATTCGAAAAGGATCAAGGTCCGGGTTTCACTGATTAGTTCTTCTAACCGTTTTCTTTTTTTTCCCTTGCCCCGGGGCAAAAAACCTTCAAAAATAAAACGGTCTGGCGGCAACCCTGAAACAATCAAAGACGCCAATACTGCTGAAGGCCCTGGAACCGGGACCAGTTTTATATTGTTCTCAAGGGCTTTTCTGACAAGGTAAAAACCCGGATCAGAAATACAGGGGGTTCCGGCGTCTGAAACCAGCCCAACATTTTTATTGGAAAGAAGAAAACCCAATATCTTTTTTGAAACACTGATTTTATTATAATCATGATAAGAAATGATTTTGTTATGAATATCATAATGCGAAAGAAGTTTTTTTGTGCGGCGTGTATCCTCAACCGCTATTATATCGACTTCTTTAAGGGTTTTCACAGCACGATAAGTAATGTCATCCATGTTGCCTATAGGCGTACTGATAATAAATAACTTTCCCTTTTCCATAAAAGATTATGTAATCACTCGGCCGCTAAGACACAGAGGAAAGAAAAATAGCCAGAATTTGAATGAAGTAATAAATAATTAACCACGAATCTGAAAAGCTAAATTCATGGTTTAAAAGAAATCTTCCAAGTTAATCCGGTCGAACATGCAAGCACTAAGAGTTAATAATTTGGCGGAGAGGGAGGGATTCGAACCCTCGGTAGGGGATTAGCCTACACACACTTAGCAGGCGTGCGCCTTAAGCCAACTCGGCCACCTCTCCTTTTTTATTCGGTTATTTGTCATTAGTTATTGGAAAATGACTTTTTATTTTTCTACTGACCGGTGACAAATGACCAGTAATTTTTTTGGCGGAGGGAGTAGGATTCGAACCCACGGAACTTTCGTTCAACGGTTTTCAAGACCGCCGCCTTCAACCACTCGGCCATCCCTCCTTCATAGTTCACAATTTTCAATTTTTAATTAACAATTGTCAATTTTTTTTTATTGCTTTCGCCCCATCCATATAGCTACGAACGGCTTCCGGAATCACGACGGACCCGTCTTCCTGCTGATAGTTTTCTAATACAGCAACCAACAATCTGCCAACAGCCAATCCAGAACCATTCAGGGTATGGACAAACTCCGGTTTTGAATCCGGTTTCTTTTTAAAACGGATTTCTGCTCTGCGTGCTTGAAAGTCTTGAAAATTGCTGCACGATGATATCTCCCTGTATCGCTGTTGACCGGGCATCCATACTTCAATATCGTAGGTTTTTGCAGCAGCAAATCCTAAATCAGCCGTACACAGGCAAACAACCCTGTAGTGAAGGTTCAACCTCTTTAACACTTCTTCCGCATCATTTAACAAAGATTCCAGTTCTTCATATGAATTTTCCGGCTCCACAAACTTTACCAGCTCCACTTTGTTAAATTGGTGCTGTCGTATCAGTCCGGTTGTATCTTTACCGTATGATCCTGCCTCACTCCGAAAGCAGAGTGTATTTGAAGTATAGCGTAAAGGCAATTCTTCTGGCGAGAGGATTTCATTACGGTGCAAATTAGTTAACGGCACTTCCGCCGTAGGTATTAAATATGAGTCAGTATTCTCCAATTGAAAGAGATCTTCTTTAAATTTCGGGAGCTGCCCCGTTCCAATCATACATTCTTCCTTTACAATAACCGGCAACAGCATTTCTTTATAACCACGTTCCCTTGTTTGTAAATCGAGCATAAAATTTATCAAAGCCCTCTCTAATGTTGCCCCCGCTCCCTCATTAACAACAAACCTTGCGCCTGATAATTTTGCAGCTTTTTTGAAATTTAGGATACCCAGGTTTTCCCCAATTGCGGCATGTTCTTTTGGTTTAAAATTAAAATCCGGTGGTTTTCCCCATTTTCTTATTTCCTTGTTATCGTTTTCATTTTTGCCCAAGGGGACTGTTTTATCAGGAGTGTTTGGAATCAAAAAAAGTAATTCTTGCAATTTATTATCAAGTCCCTTCAGTTTTTCCTCTGATTTTTTAATTTTCTCTGATATTTCTTTTACTTCTTCTTTTTCACGCTCTTTTCCTTCTCCCTTGGACTTCCCAATTTCAGAGGAAAGGATTTTCTTGCGGTGTCTCAGTTCCTCAACTTCTTTCAAGATTAAACGTTTTTGATTATCAAGCTCCAAAACCTGATTAATATCAAAAACCATGCCTCTTGTCTCAAGCCCTTTTTGTATTTCATTTGATTTTTCTCTTATTTTCTTTAAATCCAGCATCTATCTTCTTCTTGCGGATAAACGTTTTTCAATAGAACTTATCTTCATTTCCAGTAGCTTTTTATTGGAATAATGATCTTTCAATTCTC
>DASCNB010000215.1:0-4479 GCA_036011265.1 Nitrospinota bacterium
AATGGATAGAAAAAATCAGGAAAGACCTTCCTGAATTACCGGATGAGAAAAGAAAACGATTTGTGAAGCAATATAAAATTCCTGAATATGACGCCGGTGTTTTAACTTCCAGTCGCCCATTGGCAGACTATTACGAGCAATGTTTAGAGATGTTTCCTCATCCAAAATCAACTTCCAATTGGATCATGAGCGATATACTCAGGGTATTAAAGAGAGACGATAAAGAGATAATGGATTGTCCTGTTACCCCTAAACATTTAACTGACATGCTTAAAATGATTGAGAACAGAACTATTAGTAGTAAAATAGCTAAAACAGTTTTCGAGGAGATGTATAGTTCCGGCATACCTCCGGTGGAAATTGTAAAGAAAAAAGGTCTTGTCCAAATATCCGACGAGGATTCAATTTTAAAAATCATTCAGGATGTTTTAAATAAAAACCAGGTTGAGGTTGAGGCTTATCGAAATGGAAAAACCAAGCTTCTTGGATTTTTTGTGGGGCAGGTGATGAAAGAAACCCAGGGTAAGGCTAATCCTGCCCTGGTAAATAAGCTGTTAAAAGAAAATCTATAACAGTTTTCAGGGGGCAGGATTCGGGGAGATACCATGGATAATTTTTTTATCTTCCTGACACCTGATCATTGAACCCTTTTTATAGACTACAGAGTTCTTGAGCCCGAAGGAAGTGCCCTTGGGGCGCGGTTAATTATATATTCAATTAATTTTTTAAAGGATAAAAAAAATGGAAAAATATCCAAAATTATTTATTAAATCAAGTGTTTTTTATCTGGTTCTGGGAACTCTGATGGGTGTATTAATGGGAACGCAGCTTATAGAAAGCGCTGGGTTCAGATTTGTTCATATTCATGTCAACCTTATTGGATTTATGGCTATGTTTATATTTGGTGTTGCTTACCATATTTTACCCAGGTTCAACGGGAAACCGGTTCCATACCCTGACTGGATACCCGTTCAATTTTATTTAATGAACATTGGCCTGGTGGGGTTTCTAACATTTTATCTCCTGGGCGGATTCTGGGAAGCTGGAATGAAAAGCATTTTGCTCGGTCTTTTTTCTGTTGTTATAGGAATATCCATTATCATGTTCGCAATAAATATAATATCCGTGCTAGCAGAGCCAAAACCGGTAATGACTTCCACTCCCGTATCATCGCAAGCGGTCAATGAAGAAAATAAACCGCCTTCTTCAATACCGGTCTCGGTCCCAACTTCTCAACCCGCAGTCAAAATTCCAAAAACGCCGCCATTCCCGGCAGCGTCCGGCATTGGAACCGGGAAAGGAATTAAAAAAGGTGAAATGTGCGATGGGGGCGTTATGATAGGTAAATTGTTGGCGACATATCCTGAGACAAGAAAGGTTTTTGCCAAACATTACGGAGAATCATGCTTTACATGTCCGGGCCAGGAGTATGAAACAGTCGATCAAACAGCGTCCATGCATAGTATGGATGTGAAGGTGATTCTGAAAGATATTAATGAAGAGATCGAAAAAGCATTAAAAACAGATTAAATAGCTATATAAATACAGCTATCAACTAAGTCAGGTTGTCCGAAAACGAAGGGGAACTCACTAATGTCATTCCCAACTTGACTGGAAATCTAAAAAAAAACCGCCAAAACTTACCCTCAACCCACTTGTCCTTTCGGAACTAATTGAGAATTTAAAATGCTTGCCAAAACGCTACGTGATTCTCGTATCCTTATTATCTGCATAGCGACAAACATAAGCAGCGTGAAAATTAGCAGTTAATTGAAAAAATAATTTTAAAGCATAGAACGGTGACAAGCTGTTTCACGTCTGTCTTAATAAAATGGCTAGGCAATATGAATGGGTAAAACCTTAAGTTGCATAATCTTATGCAACATTAAGGTTAAGTAAACTATTTTCCTATACAAAATTCATTAAATATTTTATCCAGCACTTCATCTGAGTAAGAGTGTCCGGTAATCTCATCCAAGCAATTTAACGCCTTTGAAACATCAAAGGTAATGAATTCTTCAGAAACCTTTTTCTCGCAAGCGTCTATGGCGGTATTGGTAGATTCTAATGCCCTGTCTAATAGATTTTTGTGACGCACGTTGCAAATTACGGTCTTCCCTGTGCCCAGGTCAGCATGATTATCGGAGATCAATTGCTTTATCTTGTTTTTCAATTCATCAATTCCAGTATTTTTCTTCACCGATATTTTTAATATTTTTTCAGGAGCTATTCCGGAAATTTCAGATATTTGTTTTGGATCAACCTGCTGCTGTAAATCAATTTTGTTTAAAACATATAAGCACTTCTTGTTTTTATTGTTGATGGCGCTTATAAGAAAAAAATCTTCTTCAGTTAAGTTTTCGGACGCGGGTATTATTAATAAAATAATGTCCGCGTTTTCAATTAGCTCGTATGATCTTGCTATCCCTTCGGATTCAATCTCATGGTTGGATCTGTTCTGCAAATCTGCAAAAGTGTCTTTTTTTAGCGAAGTTTTTGTTGGGCAATTGGGTGGGGGCCCTGCCACCTTGCGGATGCCGGCAGTATCGAAAATTTTATACGATATGCCGTCTAACAAAATATCTTCTTCAATAAAGTCTCGAGTGGTTCCGGGATAATGCGTAACAATAGAACGATCTTTTTTAAGCAGCAAATTAAACAGGCTTGATTTGCCCGCGTTAGTTCGTCCGGCAATAACTACCTTAATCCCTTCTCTTAAAAGACGTCCACTGCTGTACGAATCAGCCAGTGATTCTATTTTTTCTTTTGCGTCTATAAGTGATTTTTTTATTTCATCTAAAGACCATGTCGGAACATCTTCTTCTGAAAAGTCAATGGACAGTTCCAGTTTTGAAGATACGTCTAAAAGAAGGGACCTGATGTTTTCAATCTCATTTGAAACAGAACCGTTCAACTGGCTCACTGTATTAAAAAGACTGCTTTCGGTTTTAGCATTTATGATGTCAATTACCGCTTCAGCCCGGGTGAGGTCAATACGGCCGTTAAGAAAGGCTCTTTTGGTAAACTCGCCGGGAAGTGCCAGGCGCGCGCCCTCTTTTAAAGTCAAATCAAGAACTCTGGACAATACCACCATCCCACCATGGCAACTGATCTCTACAACATCTTCCTTTGTGTAAGAATTAGGGGATTTCATTGCAGTAACCAGTACTTCATCTATGGTCTTTTTTGTAGATGGGTCTATTATTTTACCGGAATAAACTTTATGAGAGACTGAAAGCGTGTCTTTTTTACCGTTATGGCTGATAAAGGTTTTTTTTACTATCTGGAGAGAGAGAGTACCGCTGAGCCGGACTATTCCTATTCCCCCTCGTCCTAACGGAGTGGAAATGGCAGAAATAGTATCTTCGGTATGCATTGACGTATTTTACTTTACTAAGGAAACAAAAATCTTTTTATAAAATCCCTCACCTTCGCTTTGCGTATTGACATCATTATCATCTTGAAGGCTTTCATGAACGATTTTTCGTTCGTAGGCATTAAGCGGAGGGAGAGAAGATGCCTTGCCTGATTTTTTTGCGCTATCTGCGGCCATTTGGCCCATTTCAATCAGCTTTTCTTTTCTTTTGGAACGGTAATGGTCAACATCAATTATTATTTTAGGACTGTCCATCTTTTTTGTATAAATAATTTTATTAACCAGGAACTGCAAAGAATATAGAGTTTCGCCTTTTTCCCCTATAATCCTTCCCGCTTCTTCAGTGCTTATATTCAAAATAATATTTTCTTTTTCATCTACTTCTTGCGCTATAGTTGCTTTACAGTCCATCATTGAAAGCAGTTTATTCAATATTTCAGCAGGTTCCTGTTTTTTAGTATCTGCTTCCGTGGATACGACATTTTCATCTTCTTTCTTAGATTTTGATTTAAAAAGCCAGCCCATATAAAATCTCCTTTATTTTAATAATCCATAAAGCGGCAAGTTGCCGATAATCACAATTTTACCACGATGATAAAATTGGACGGTTTCCAATGGAAAGCCGCCCGCAGGGTTGAGGCCACGGATGGCCGAAATCAAATAGGGCTTCCGCCCTTTAACTATTTATTTTTTAACAGCAGCATAATTATTCATGTAATATTGCTGCGCTATGGTCAAAACATTGTTTACTATCCAATAGATGACCAGGCCAACCGGAAAATTTAAAAACATAAAAGTAAAAATCACAGGCAGGAACTGCATAATTTTTGCCTGCATCGGGTCCCCCATGGTTGGAGTCATTTTCTGCTGAACAAACATTGAGGCGCCCATCAAAACTGGAGTAATATAATAGGGGTCTTTTTCCGAGAGGTCCTGTATCCACAGCATGAAAGGCGCCCCCCGGAGTTCAATAGAGACCAGCAAAACACTATACAGCGAGATAAAAACAGGTATCTGCAAAAGCATCGGCATGCAGCCGCCTAAAGGATTAACCTTGTGTTCTTTATAAATCTTCATCATCTCCTGGTTTAACATCGCTTTGT
>DASCNB010000216.1:0-5914 GCA_036011265.1 Nitrospinota bacterium
TGAAGATATGAAATATTTTCAGGATATCAGTCGACACAAATACTTTAACACTAACAGCTTGTGGCTCCACTTGCCAACTCTCAAAGATATCCTGGCAACAAAAAACTACATAATGGGCCTTCCCTTGATCTGCAATGCAAAACAGCTTGATCCGCGTGATAGTTCATCAACCCCGGTTTATCAATTGGAGACAGCTATGGGAGCTGCAATTTCCATTATTGAAGGGGCCCAGGCCATCCGTGTCCCCCGTACCCGCTTTATCCCCATAAAAAACACAAAAGATCTACTGCCTCTTCGCTCTGATGCTTACACCCTGGCTGACGATTTTAGAGCCATCCCTAATCCTGATCGAAAGTTGAAAAGATTCGCAGTAGATCTGGATCCCACTTATTACAGACTGATTGCCGATATGGAAGCCCGATTCCCCTATGGGACCCCTTCCTTGATTGATTGTGAACAGTTAAGCATCAAAGGGGATGTGAAGTTTGGGCATAATGTAACTTTAAAAGGGAGAGTAGAGATTGTAAATAAGTCAAAACAACAGCAAGAGATACCTGATAATACAGTCATCAAGGACGAGCTATATATTACGTAGGAAACCAAGCATAGATGTTTATATTAACGCTGGAAATGGATGAGTATTAGGAAGCAAGTGATTGAAGCGAGAACTTTTCTATTTTTAAATTGACAAAACTGGGGATATGCTTTAACGTATTTGAAACAAATACAGGAGGATATAAATGAAAGTTTTAACCTTAAGATTACCGGATGAAATTGAAAAAAAGATACGAGTAAAAGCTGTGATGGAACATCGGAGCATATCTGAACAAATAAAGAAGTATATTTCGGACGGAATTATGTCAGAGGATTATCCCGATCTGCCTTTATCTTTTGTAAAGGAAACATTAGAGGCAAAAAAGGAGATACAGGAAGGACTCGGGACAAAGTATAAGTTTGGGATAATTAGTTGAAAATTATTGCTTCAAATCTGTTCCTCAAATTTAAAAAAAAAACATCTAAAAAGCTTCAACTCGAAATTGATAATCAGATAAAAAAAATCGTTAATAATCCTGAAATTGGCGAAATCAAAAAAGGTGATTTAACAGGCATTCGTATCCACAAGTTCAACACAGGCTCTCAACTTCTGCTTCTCTCCTATGAATACATAAAAGATGTTCTCTATCTTTATACTATCGGCAGTCACGAAAATTTCTACAAGAAACTGAAAAGGTTTCTGTAAGGAATCATGAATCTAAACTCACCAGGTAAAGAATAAAAAGAAATTGGACGCTGAAGGACGCGGATGATTATGATTTTACAATGATAATGTATTGGGGGATATAGAATAATTCTGCAACTCTCTAACACCTGAACTCCAGAACTTTTGAACTCCCATATATCATACAGACTATTTGATTATTTCCAAATCAATCTCTTTTTTTAAGGCAGTTAGTAATTCTTTTGTTTCTGAAAAAAAGGAAGGAGAGACAGATAATTCAATTATTGCTTCTTTAGGATCAATAGTAGTCACTACCCCAAAGTTTTCATAAGATTCAAATAGAGCATCCACATAAGCTATATCTTCTTTACGAACCCGGCATAATATGCGGAGATCCACCATTTCTTTTTTTTCGTAATATGTCATATTTTTCTACCGGTGCGTCAAATTGAATGATAACTTTATCATTAGGTTGCGCGACTTCTTTATTCCTCACACCTTCGGCATCGAGAATTGAATCAATCTTAAGAGAGGCTGGTTTTCCTTTCTTCCCAAGCCACTCTATCTTATCACCTGATGCAAATTTGTTTCTAATATCGACCAAAGCCCTGTTTTTAGAAAGAGCTTCTTTGACAATCCCTAAAAAATCATATGTTTGAATTGCGTTAGAAGAAGTTGAAGTATCATTATCAGATTCTCCATTAAAAAAACCAGTTGTAAAAGTGCGATTGCTTGTTTTGGAAAGCTCTTTTTCCCATTCCGGGTTGTACAAATAGTTTTCCCTGTCTTTCCAGTACCTGTCTATTGCCTCACGATAAATTTTAGTTACCACACTAGTATAATAAATACTTTTCATCCGTCCTTCTATTTTAAACGAGGAGGCACCGGATTGAATAAGTTCCGGAATATATTTGATTAAACACAAATCCTTGGAGCTGAAGAAATAAGTTCCTCTTTCATCCTGCTCAACGGGAAAGTACTCCCCTGCCCTTTTATCTTCCATCAGATAATATTCCCACCGACATGTTTGAGAACACTCCCCTTCATTCGCGTCCCGACCTGCCATATACTTGCTCATCAAACAACGTCCGGAATAAGATATACACATAGCACCGTGGATAAAAAGTTCTATCTCCATGTCCGTTTTTTCTATGATCTCCTTTGTTTCCTGAAGAGACAGTTCCCTTGCAAGACATATTCTTTTTACCCCCTGGTTTTTCCAGAATAGCGCCGATTCCTGATTGGTGGTGTTAGCCTGAGTGCTTAAATGAACAGGAAGGTTTGGAACAGTTTTTTTTGCGATATGAAAAACACCGGGGTCTGCAATTATAACGGCATCCGCCCCAAGGTTTTCAATTTCTTTCAAATACCCGGCAATCCCGTTCAAATCATTGTTTCGCGCAAAAATGTTAACTGTTAGATAAACTTTTGTTTCTTTCTGATGAGCATATTTGACAGCTTTTTCAAGTTCCTGCAAAGAAAAATTGCCAGCTTTTTTACGCAGACCATATTTCGGCCCCGCCAGATAAACAGCATCCGCCCCATAATGGATCGCAACTTTTAGTTTCTCAAAATTTCCGGCTGGAATGAGGAGCTCTGGTTTTTTCATAGCTGGAATTTCTTTAACCACAAACACACAAAAAAGTGAGTATTTTTTTATTTGAGTTTTCGTGCGGCTATGGTGCATTATTTATTTAGTTTTTATTTTATCCCAGTTATAATAATTTGACAAAAATAAATCAATACCTGTACTATCATTCTCATGACTAAAAAGATAAATAAACTCTCTGATAACAGAAAATCAGCCAGGGTAGATGACTCCTTTACAATCTATTACAAAGTAATTTCTCAAAAAGAGTTTGATAAAAAAGCGTCTTTTTATATAGATCGCCGTACATCTAATAGACCTTCAAGCAAGAGATACGACGCAGATTCATATTCTTTAGACTGGTCTTCACTTGAAAGTGAATTAGATTACAACCCTTTTTTGGCAAAAATATTCTCTTACCTGGATAAAAAAATTGATGCGATTCTATACAATCAGGAGCAAATGCTTAAACATTTTACACTTGAGGGCTCGCCGAGCGAGACTCGTGAAACGGGAGAATGTATTGATATTAGCGGCTCAGGTGTAAGCATGCTGTTACCTGAAAAACTAAATAAAGAGACGATACTTGAATTAACTATTGAACCACCAATCTATCCTCCTTTTACTATTATAGCTTTAGGAGAGATAACGAGAGTTAGCTTAACAAAGAAAAAGGGAAAGAGCGGCTATGAGATTTCCACAACTTTTGTGTCAATTAATGAAGATGACAGAGAAGAATTTATAAAATACATCTTTAAAAGGCAGCGAGAGTTAATATCGTCCAAAAAACGAAGTGACGATTTTTATTAATCATATTTAATGATGCCTTTTCTAATAAAAGTTATGTTTAACTATTTGGTTTATTTTTTAAACAGGTGACGTGATGGAAGAAGATGAAAATGCTGGTGAAGAAGAATTAGAAGAATTAATGGAAGACATAGAAATCGAAGAAGAAATTCACCACGAAGAAAAGGTAAGAAAGAAGAACGCTAAAGTTTTGCTGATATCCATAGTTGGCCTGGTCACTATCGCCGGAGTATACTTTGGAATTAATTATTATAATGTTCTTGATGAAGAAGAACAATTACTAACGCAGGCGGAACCACCTCAAACGACCCAATTGGATAAAGAGACTTTGCCTCTGCAGGAAGATTTAAAAAAGGTAGAGAAAAAAGAAGTCGCATTACCAAAGGCGGAAGTGAAAAAAAAGGATAAAAATAAACCTCTACCAAAGAAAGAAAGTGTAGAAAAAAAAGAACCCAAGGTTTTAATGGAAGCAAAAAAGGAGAAGGTAAAAGAACCCACGGTTTTAGAGGAAACAAAAAAGGAGAAAACAAAAGAAAAAGTAGATCCCCCCAAAAAACTAAAAAAGATAAAAAAAGTTGAGCTGCCCAAGAAACAAATCAAAGAAAAAGCTTCAACGCCACTTTCACTACCTTCAAAAGATTTAAAAAAATCTCCTGTTGAAAAAAAATCAAAACCTGCTGGATCTTCACCGACAAAGACAGCTAAAAAATCAGTCCCTGAAATATCCGAATCAGGGAATTATTATATTCAATTCGGACAGTTTGTTATTAAGAAGAATGCGGTCAATTTAATTCGTTCTTTAAAAGAGAAAGGATTCCCCGCATCTAAATCCATGGTAAAAAGCACAGTAAATATGTACCGTGTGTATGCAGGTAAATTCTCTGAGTCAGAAATGGCAAGAGAAGCTATCATTGATTTGGAAAACGAAGGAATCAATGCCAGACTGAAATCAGTAACGGACACTCTTTATACTATCCAAACAGGTAGTTTTTATTTAAAAAGAAATGCTGAAGCATTAAGTGATAAATTAGCAGAACTGGGGTTAATCGCCAGGACAGTCAGAGTACCTATGACCGTAGATGTTAATAAGGTTTATATTGGTTACTTCAAAACAAGAAGGAACGCCGCGCTTTACCAGGAGAAATTGGCTGCGCAGGGCTTTTCTGAAACCTTGATCCTGGATAGTTAGAAAGAAAGGAATCAAGAACATTTGATTCAGAAACAGAAATCAGGTTATAATCCCATCCTTTAGTTTTTTCATTTAAAAAATCACATACCCTATTTAAAAATCAACAATACATGTGATGAACAATTTAAATTCGGGGAGTAGCGCAGCCTGGTTAGCGTACCTGCCTTGGGAGCAGGGGGTCGGAGGTTCGAATCCTCTCTCCCCGATTATTTTTTCAATAAGTTGCAAGATTTCATTTTTTTCAGATCTGCCCATTGTGTCCAAAAGTTAATACCTCCACCGCAGATTTAAGTATTTAAGGACTTAATCTCCCCCCCTAAAACCGATCTACTGAAAAAGTCATTTTTTGGTAAACTAAATTTCCCAGACATCATCTATTAGAATACATGTAAATATTAGAATATGAATATAATTGAAATTCGGAAGAGCACTAGAAATTTTTAAAAAATCCGCTTTGCCACAGATGTTATAGAAAAAATAAATTCATACATCGATGGTCCTCATATCCCTACCGGACCATATGACACTCTTTTTAATTTTGAGATATTAATTGAAAACGACTTCAAAGAAAAAGAAAAAATAGGCACGTATGGTTTTATAAAGAATGCCGCTGGGTTCATCATTGGAAGTTGTGCGAATGAGTCTAAAACTATATTTGAATTTGGTTTCACTCTTGAAGGTTTAGTTCTTTACCTTACTGAACTGAAGATTGGGACGTGCTGGTTAGGTGGCACCTTCAAAAGACAAGAAGTAATGAGTACTCTTGAAATTCCAGATGGTAATATTATCCCTGCAATCATAGCTATAGGTTATCCAGAACAAAATGAACACTTACAATCGTGGGCACAAAGAAAGTTATTAGGCGCAGATCATAGAAAACCAGAAGAGTCTCTGTACTTTTATGAAACTTTTGAACAATCTCTAACTAACAAGGGAGACATTTATAAAAAAGCCCTCGGTTATATGAGACTTGCCCCTTCTGCTAAAAACAAGCAACCTTGGCGGATTGTTTTAAGCAGTGATTTATCGCAAGTACATTTTTATATTGCAAGTGCATTAGCTGATAGCAAGTATTATGCATGTGAGCCAGAATATATTGATATTGGAATTG
>DASCNB010000217.1:0-13354 GCA_036011265.1 Nitrospinota bacterium
GCGCCAGAGGCATTGGTAAGGAAATCGCGCTTTCATTAGCTCGTGACGGTGCCAATATCGTTATAGCTGACTTAATGACGGAACAGTCGGAGGAAACAGCGGAAGAAATAAAAAAATTGAACTGCAAAGCTCTGATCCAGAAGGTAGATGTTTCAAAAACAGCGGATGTAGAAGGTATGGTTAAGAACACAATTGATGAGTTTAAGGCCCTCGACATTTTAATTAATAACGCGGGTGTTACCAGGGACACACTAATAGTTCGGATGAAAGAGGAAGACTGGGATTTTGTTCTGAGAGTGAATTTAACGGGAACGTTTAATTGCACAAAAGCAGCAGCAAAATATATGATGAAACAAAGAAAAGGCAAAATTGTAAATATTGCTTCAATTGTAGGTGCCATGGGAAATGCTGGACAGGCAAATTACTCCGCGTCTAAAGCCGGAATTATTGGATTAACTAAGACCTCCGCTCGAGAACTGGCCTCTCGCAACATTACAGTTAATGCTGTTGCTCCGGGTTTTATCGATACGGAAATGACTCGTTCGTTAAATGAGAATATCAAACAACAACTAAAGGAACAAATCCCCATGGGAAAACTGGGCATGCCTGAAGATATTGCAAATTGTATTAAATTTCTCGTTTCTGATGATGCTTCATATATAACCGGCCAGGTTGTTCATGTGAACGGTGGAATGTTGATGTAGCAGAAAGCAAACCGAAAGGCTTGCCTTTCTTTTTTTTTGCCACAGGACAAGGCTTTAGTCTTGTTTTAAATATTTAGGTAACTGCAATAATAATTATTTTTTTAATTTCTTATAGGGGGTGAATCTAATATGGGTGAAATGAGTGTAGAGGCAAAAGTCAAAGAAATTATCATCGATCAATTAGGAGTTGATGAAAAAGAAGTTACTCCGGAGGCTTCGTTTATTGATGGTTTAGGAGCCGATTCTCTTGATACGGTCGAACTGGTCATGGCATTTGAAGAGGAGTTCGACATTGAAATCCCTGACGAAGCTGCGGAAAAGATATTAACTGTAAAGGACGCTATTAGTTATGTTGAAGAGAATGCGAAAAATTGAAAGTAACCTGTTGCTCGCTATTGTATTACTATCTTAAAGTTTTTTGCTAACCGGAGCGATTGCTCATTTGATTTCAGCAAAGCTGAGCTTAGCTCTGCCATCCATGGCCTCAACCCTTCGGGCGGCTTGCAAAAACATCCTTCGAATTCGGTTTTTCTTACCGAATTGTGGTTGCAGCAACTTGACGCGCTGTGATTTTGAACTTACAAATTGTAATTTTTATTTAATAAACCATATTAAAAGTAATCTTTGGAGGTCATGAACTGAAAAGGAAAGTAGTTGTTACCGGGCTGGGTTTAGTCACGCCCTTAGGAATAGGATTAAAAGAAAGCTGGGATGAAATAATAGCGGGAAAATCAGGGATTGGAACAATTACCCGCTTTGATACCACTAATTTTCCTATAAAAATTGCCGGTGAAGTAAAAGGATTTGATCCACACGACTTCATTGATAAAAAAGAAGTCAAAAAAATGGATACCTTTATTCACTATGCAGTGGCGGCCGCCGAATTTGCCTTAAATGATTCGGGGCTGAAAGTGCATACCGGCAATGCAAATAAAGTAGGAGTCATCGTTGGTGTCGGCCTTTGTGGTCTTCCCGCCATAGAACGCTACCATAATCTTTATAATGAAAAAGGCTTCCGGAAAATTTCCCCATTCTTTGTTCCTATGCTTATTGCAAACCTGGCCTCCGGTCAGATTTCAATAAGACACGGCGCTAAAGGCCCAAACTCCTGTGTGTCTACTGCATGTGCGACAGGAACTCATGCCATTGGAGATGCCTACCGGATTATTCAGCGCGGGGAAGCCGATGCCATGATCACCGGAGGGACAGAATCTATAATTACTCCTATGGGAATAGGTGGATTTGCCGCTATGAAAGCCCTCTCTACTCGAAATGATGAACCTGAGAAAGCCAGCCGTCCCTTTGATAAAGATAGAGACGGATTTGTGGTAGGTGAAGGCTCCGGTATCATGATTTTGGAAGAACTGGAGTTCGCTCTCAAAAGAAACGCCAAAATATATGCGGAAGTAATAGGCTATGGTCTAAATGCGGACGCCTACCATATAACTTCTCCTTCTCCCGGCGGAGAAGGAGCCGCAAGATGCTTAAAAATGACGCTTGACAGCGCCGGACTACAACCGGAAGAAGTCGACTATATCAATGCCCACGCAACATCCACTATGGCAGATAGTCTGGAGACCGCAGCCATCAAAACCGTTTTTGGAAATCATGCCTATAAACTTGCTGTAAGCTCTACCAAATCAATGATTGGTCATCTGCTCGGTGCGGCAGGAGGAGTGGAAGGTGTTTTCGCTGTTAAGACTATAGAAACAGGAACGATACCTCCTACTATAAATTATGAAAACAAAGACCCTGAATGCGACCTGGATTACGTTCCAAATAAGGCCAGAACTGCTGAAGTTAATATAGCCGTTTCCAATTCGTTTGGGTTCGGCGGCACAAACGCTGCCATTATTTTCAAAAAATTTGAATAAACTACCCCGTTGCAATCGGGGTATAAAATAAAAACCTTATTTAAAAATTAGCAGCAAGCTCGGGGATTTTAACCGACTGTGTGTGATTCAATACCCCTGCTTTAAGATCATGATCTCAAAAGACAGGAAAACCAAATTAATAACATGCCAAAAAAAGCTTGGTTACCCTTTTAAAAATATCACACTCCTGAATCAAGCTCTGACGCACAAATCTTTTGTAAACGAAAATAACCGTAAGTATAAAGACAATGAGCGTCTTGAATTTCTTGGAGATTCTGTACTGGATTTGATCATAGGAGAATACTCATTAAAAAATTTTAAGAACAGGATGGAAGGAGACCTGTCAAAGATAAGGGCGGCTTTGGTCAATGAAATCAACCTTTCAAAAATTTCGCGCTCACTTAATTTAGGTGAGAATATCCAACTCGGAAAAGGGGAGTCCCTGTCCGGAGGCCACAACAAAAACTCCATTCTTGCCAATACCTTTGAAGCAATAGTAGCGGCTATTTACCTCGATGGAGGATTAAAGAAGACTGCAAGAATCATCCTTCCCTTGTTCAAAACAGACCTGCATCATCTTGCCAATACCAGCAGTTACCGGGATTTCAAGAGTGAGCTCCAGGAACACGCTCAGGCAAAAAAAATCGCCATACCTGATTATAAAGTGGAAAAAGAGACCGGACCGGACCACGATAAAATCTTTGAAGTGACTGTTTCTATCAGCGGCAAAATTGTCGGCAAAGGAAAAGGTAAAAACAAGAAAGAAGGGGAGCAGGAAGCCGCCAAAGAAGCCCTGGAAAGCCTTAACATAAAGCAATAAAATCTTCGCAAGCCCGTTTACTAACTCCGTCTTATCGATTTATCTTTCTTAACAATCAAACTGTAACGAAAAAGGTTTTGAACCAGTAACTCTTTTATTTTCAATGGTCGATTTTTTTTGATTTTCTGCTCTCCGACAGCCTGCTAATGGGTGCCCCCTTTAAATCAAGAACACTACTCAAGAGTACAATTGATAAAGAAAAGTTGATCTTTCAATATTGTTATGCTTGAATTATTAAAAATGTAACTGAACATGGAGATGTCAATTGGCAAAAATTCCATTTAAAGTATCCGCAAGAACGGCAAGACTTATTGGACGTGAAAACGTCGCTAATGCTGAAGCTGCTATCATTGAGTTAGTCAAGAACTGTTATGATGCGGATGCTGATAATTGCATAATCTATTTTGACAATAAATTTATAGAAATACCCCATATCCTGCCACAAAGTGATTTCCAAAAGGTCAAAAAAAATACTACAGAAAATGTTGATTTATTAACCTCTTCCTATGCTTTTGATAAGAAAACGCAACTTTACCATTTAAGGCCGGAAAAAAATGAAGATAAGAAAAAGATATTAAAAGATATTTTTAATAAAATATGCAAAATTTTCATCATAGATAATGGTGATGGCATGACGAAGAAAATTATTGAAAAGCATTGGATGACAATTGGGACTGACATTAAACAAAAAGAAATCAGGACAAGTAGGGGCAGGATAAGAACAGGGGCAAAAGGGATAGGGCGTTTTGCACTTGACCGTTTGGGAACAAAGTGTGATTTATTTACAAGAGCTAAAAAAGATATTGGATACTTATGGCGTGTAAACTGGCATGATTTTGAAAAAGACAACAGCACCCTTGACGATATTTCAGCTGAATTACTGGACGATGTAGATTTAAATATAGAAAAGAATGTAATAAAAATTCTAACTGATGTTAAGAGTTCAGCAAGAATTTCAAATAGTATTAAATTTTCAAAAGGGACAATTATTGAAATTTCTCAATTATCAGATGAATGGGATTCAGATACAGTAAAAAAACTCTATTCAAATCTTGAAGTATTAATTCCACCAAGAGAAGGAAAGGTGTTTGACATTCATCTATTCAGTTCTCTTGAACCCGAAAAATATGGAAAAGTTGAGCCTGCAACGTGCGATGACTTTGACTATAAAATAAGTGCAAATATAGACGAAAACAATTTAGCTACTATTACAATTAATAGAAATGAATATGATTTATCAAAATTTACGGATGCACTTTTTAAAAGAAGTGCAATGAGGAGGTTCCCTTATGACAGAAAAGTTTTTAAAAAAAAATCTTTTGTTATTAAAAAAACCCTCGCTCAATTATTGCCTGGTTTAAAGGATATTAATAAAGATAAAATGCTTGAGCAAATAGGCCCATTTGATTTTACCTTATATTTTATGAAAGTTATTTCCACTAAAAAAGACAAGAAAAAGTTCTTGTATAGAGATTTTAATCGAAATAATAGAAGAAGCTGGTTATCTGACTTCGGTGGAATAAAGTTGTTTAGAGATAATTTTCGAGTTAGACCTTATGGTGAAACAGGTAGCTCATGGGAAGACTGGCTTGGTCTTGGGGAAAGGATAGCTAAAAGTCCTGCTGGGGTGGCTAAAAAAGGGGGTGGTTATAAGGTACGCCCCAATAATGTGGCAGGAGTAATCAATATCTCAAGGTTAGCGAATATAAATTTTGAGGATAAATCAAGCAGGGAAGGTTTACAGGACAGTAGAATATTTGATATTTTTAAAAACCTGATTTTAGGAATAATTTCTGAGTTTGAGCGTGACAGAAGTTGTATTGCACGAGAATTGAGTGAATATTACAAAGAAACAAATAAATCAGAAGAAACAAAGGCAAAAGCCTATGATATAGCAAGAGAAATTGCCAAAAAACTTCAACAGGATGGTGATGGACCAAAAAGAGAACCACAGACAAAAGAAGAAACTATGGGAGTTGCGATATTAGACCAGAAAGACGAAATAGAGGAACTAAAGGCAGAGCAAAGATTACTGCAAGTTTTTGCAAGCAGTGGCATTACCATTGCCTCTTTTACCCATGAACTCATGAGCTTGGAAAGCAAGTTGGTTTCAAGGGTGGATATTATTAAAAGACTGTTTAGTAAATATGTAACAAAAGAGCAATGTAAAAACGAACCTGAACATTTAAACCCATATATAAGACTTGAATATACAAAAAAACAGGATGAAAAATTAAAGCAATGGCTTAATTATTCTCTCAATACTATAAGAAAGGATAAACGCCTCAGGAAAAATATTAATTTACCAAACTATTTTAAAGAGTTTAAAGAGAGTTGGAAAACAATAATTGAAAACAGGGGTTGTGAGATTAATATTAGTAATGATAAGTTAACCGAGAATACGATCAGGGCATTTGAAATCGACTTGGACTGCATATTTAATAACCTCTTAATAAATTCATTGGACGCATTTCAAAGGAAAGACGCTCCTGCTGATAGAGATATAATGATTAGTTTGTCGAGCAAAGATAATATTATACTTATCACTTATGAAGATTCCGGCCCTGGCTTATCTAAAGACATTGTAGAGCCTGATCGTATCTTTGAAGCCTTATTTACAACAAAAAAGGACAAAACTGGTAAGGATACTGGCACCGGTCTGGGTATGTGGTTGGTAAAGTCGATCACAGAAGAAAATGGCGGTGAAGTGCAACTGTTATTAGACAGAAAAGGGTTTTCAATAAACATAAAACTGCCATTAAAATATCAAAGGAATAATAATGGGAAAGTATAAAATTGCTTATATTGATGATGAAAAAGGAGAATTATTAGATTTTCAGGAATTTATGGGGAGTGATTTTGATACGATTGCGTTACTGCCTAAAGCGGATATTCATGAAATGGTTGAAGATTTGTTCCAACTGAATACCAGGGCGGTTATTGTTGACCATTTGTTATCAGTGTATAAAAAGAAAGGCAAACCCAATATCCCTTACGATGGGGTTGATTTAGTTGAAGAAATACTTTCAAAAAAAGCGCTTTTCCCCTGCTTTATTTTGACTCAAAAGGAGACAGAAGCGATAGAGTCATCTAAGGATGTTAACTTTGTATACTCTAAAAGAATTATAACCACTCATGATGAAAAAGAGAAAACAATATTCAAGGAAAAAATTCGCACTCAAATCGAACATTATTTAAAGCGAATAGAGGACGGCGAAAAAGAACTTAAAAAGCTGCTTAATAAAAGCAAATCAAAGAAACTAAATGCAAAAGAAGAAGAGCGTCTATTAGAGCTTGATCATTTCATTGAACAATCGACAAACAAAAAATCTTCATTACCAAAAAGGTTAAAAGAATCAACTGGTCTAAAAAAACTTGATGAATTGATAAAAAATACAAGTGAGATAATAAGTGAATTGAAAAAGGGAAAGTAATGGAACCTGTAAGAAGAGAAACTCCCAGAAGAACTTGTAAAAAAATCTTTAAAAATTATAAAAAATACAAGAAATATCTAAGAGATGATTTTCATAAAAGATGCGGTTATTGTGATGATAGCCATTTTTATTCAGGAGGCGAAAGGGGTTTTCACATAGATCACTTCGCCCCCGGCAGCAAGTTTCCAGAATATAAATGTAGGTATAGTAATCTTGTCTACTCCTGTTCATACTGTAATATATTCAAGGGTGACGACTGGGTTTCAAGTAAATCTAGCGTATCTGTTATAAATGACAAAGGTTATATTGATCCTTGTTCAGATGATTATGAAAAACATTTATCGAGAAACGATAAAGGTCAAATTATTGCTAACACACCACTTGGTAAGTATATGCATGGGAAATTGAAATTGTGGTTAATAAGACATGAATGGGCTTGGAAGATTGATAAAATCGACAGCCTTATCGAAGACATAGATAAAGAAAGTGCTAACTTTAGTAATAAAGATAAAAAACTAAAACGACTTCAAAGTAAACAAATAGAACTTTACAAAGCCTTTCGCCATCATATAAATATCTTTCGAGAAGAAATTCAATGAAACAAAAAAAAAGCGGTTCCTACTACACTCCCCCTGGATTATCAGATTTTATGGTTGGCCATGCAACTAAGTCATTTACCCGTTGTCAGCGTAAAATCAAGATATTAGAACCGAGTTTCGGAGAAGGCGCTTTTATAAAATCACTGCAAAAAAGGATTGCAGCAAAAAAAGACTTTTCATTTGCTTTAGATGCGGTAGAACTTGATAGAAGAGCTTTCCAAACAGTCCGCAAAAGCATAACAAACAATGATTTTCCTCTAAAAATCTATAATAAGGATTTTCTCTTTTTTTCTGATCAAGATAAAATTAAATATGATCTCGTAATAGGCAACCCCCCTTATATTGTAAAAAAACTCCTCTCTGACAAACAAGAAAGTAAGTGTAAGTTAATCCATAAAGATGCAAACCTTGCTGATAAGTCAATCAATAACATATGGACTTCTTTTCTTGCTGGTAGCGTACTTAAACTTTCAGCAGACGGTGTTCTGGCGTTTGTGTTGCCTTTTGAGTTATTGCAGGTAAAGTTTGCGGAGGAATTACGTGAATTGTTAGTCAAAATATTCGAGCGAGTTGAGATATTCACATTTTCAAAGATAATTTTTTGCAATATTGAACAAGACACGGTTTTACTTTTTGGGTATAAAAAAAGCAAGAAAAAAGGTCTTTTCTTTTCTCAAATTGATTGCGCGGAAGATTTGTATGAAGGCAAATATTGCCTAAAGAAGGGCAATTATTTGAAAGAAAAACCCCTGAAATGGTCAAACCACATATTAACTGAGGACGAAATGTCTTTGCTCTTTGATATTGCTAATAACCTTAAGTCGGTAGACGATTATTGCAATTCAGCTACAGGTATTGTAACAGCGGCTAATAAATATTTTATAGTTACCGAAAAAACTGCAAAGAAATACAAGCTAAAATCTGTATGCCGTCCTATTATACAGAAAGGTTTATTTGTAAATGGTAAAGTAGATTTTGATGAAAGAGATTTTGATGATTTAAAAAATTCAGGAAAGCCCTGCTATCTTCTCTGTTTTCCTGACAAAAATGAAGATTATTTTTCAGACTCTATTCAACAGTACTTGCAGGAAGGATTAGAGAGTGATATTGAAAAACGTTTTAAATGTCAAAAAAGAGATAAATGGTATAGAGTTCCTTCAATATGGAAGCCCGATGCTTTCTTTTTCAAAAGATGCCATTTATATCCAAAGCTGTTAGTAAATAAAACAAAAACTTTGGTTACTGATTCTGCTTACAGGATATCTGCTCACACTGGATATGATGTTAATAGCATTGCGTATTCTTTTTATAACTCGTTGACTTTGACATTTGCTGAACTTAGTGGAAGATTTTACGGTGGTGGAGTTTTAGAGCTAACTCCAAATGAATTCAAGTCTTTACCTTTGCCATACATAAATGTGTCTAAAAGAGAATTTAGAAATTTTGAAAGTATTTTTGAAAGAAAGAAAAATATAAAGAATGTGCTCAATATTGTGGACAATCATATTCTTAAAGAAACTTTAAAGCTAAGCAACAAAACTGTTCAAGAGATACATAGTATAAGGAAAAAATTGGTAAGCAGAAGGATTAAAGTATAAAAGGATTAAGGGCCACATCTCGATTATTCTGTCCAGTGATCAGGTGCCGGGGACCAAGTTCAGGTGTCAGGGATCAGGGGACAGGATTACACACCCCATCCGCTATGCCCCGCTTAGCGTGGCTATGCGTCCACCCCTCTCAAGAGGGGATACAACCCTCATTTTTTTTCTTCGTGACCTTCGTGGCAAAAACCAACTCCTGTTAATGCAGCTATGGAAAACCTGTTGCACGGATCATGATATTTGATTCTCTTTAAAAAATATTATAATCTTAGTTAATCAGTGCAAATCAGTGTCAAATTTATTTTCTTAAGACTAAAATGAAACCTTTTATTATTCCTGTTTTTATTCCTAATTACGGTTGTCCAAACCAGTGCATATATTGCGATCAGAATATTTCAATCGGACAACGGTCTTTACCGACACCCAATGATGTCGCAAGTATTATTGACGAACATTTGAAGACGGCTTCTTTTCGTTCAAAACCTCGTCGTTCTGCACAGGTCGCATTTTATGGAGGTACTTTTACAGGGCTCTCTTTTGACACGCAGAGAAATTATCTCAAAACAATCGTCCCCTATTTGAAAAATAAAAAAGTTCAGGGCATTCGTTTATCAACCCGTCCAGATTATATAAACCAACAAAATCTCGATTTCTTAAAATCTTTCTCCGTAAAAACGATTGAATTAGGCGTCCAGTCTCTGGATGACGATGTATTGAAACTGTCTCAACGTGAATACAGATCGCAAAAAGTAGAAGAATCAGCGAGGCTCATAAAAGAGAATGGATTGGAATTGGGGATTCAATTAATGCCGGGCCTGCCGGGAGATACGGAAGAAAAAATCATGAATACATCTGAACAGGTATGTAAAATTAAGCCTGATTTTTTACGGATTTATCCTACGGTGGTAATTAAGAACACATTACTTGAAAAACTCTACTTAAAAAAAGAATTTACCCCCCTCTCCCTCAAACAGGCCGTTAGTATCTGTAAAAAAATGCTCTTGCTCTTTCAATACAACCATATCCCTGTTATCAGAATGGGTCTTCAACCAACTGAAACATTATTAAAACCGGGAACAATTGTTGCCGGGCCTTTCCATTCCGCGTTCAGGGAACTGGTTTTATCAAGTATTCTTTATGATCGTATTTATACTTCCATTAAAAAACATTTAACATCCAAAACTTTTACATTTTCTGTCCACCCATCTGAGCTATCAACATTTCTTGGGAATAAAAAAGAGAATGTAAAAAAATTAAAAGAAGAATTTCCCGGCTATGATATCCGGTTTCAACAAGATGGGCGAGTTCAATATGGAAATTTTCAATTTTCAAATATTTGAATGTGCTAGCTAAGCACTTTCACTAATAACGACTTCTTTCTTCCCTTCTTTTACTTTACCAATTGTCGTTACTGGAAAACCTTGTGAATTGAGCTTGTTTGCAATTGCATTTGCTTCATTTTGATTCACCATTAAAACCAGTCCTATACCCATATTAAAAGTTTTGAACATATCATCTTCCGGCACATTTCCAAACCGCTGTATTAATTGAAAAATGGCCGGTATTTTCCAGGAGTCTTTTGAAACCATTACCTGACAATTTTCCGGCAGTACCCTGGGGAGATTATTCACAAGTCCCCCACCGGTTATATGAGCTATTCCCTTAATATTAAATTCATCAAGGAGGGATAAAACCGGCCTCGTATAGTTTATATGGGGTTTCAAAAGCGCTTCCCCAAGGGTGCATTCAAGCTCTTCCATGTATTGATCTACATTAAACTTTTTTATATTGAAAAGTACATTTCTTGCCAGAGAAAAGCCATTGGTGTGGAGTCCGCTGGAAGCCAACCCCAGCACAGCATCACCCGGCGCTATTTTTAAACCGTCAATAATTTTATCTTTTTCCACAACTCCGGAAACCGCACCAACAAGGTCGTACTCGCCTTCCTTATAAACTCCCGGCAGTTCAGCTAATTCTCCACCCGTTAAAGGGAGATCAGCCTCCCTGCAACCCTCGCAAATCCCATCAACAACGTCTTGAATATGATTCGGATCTAATTTATCCACTGCTATATAATCCAAAAAAGTAATAGGCCTGGCCCCTTGACACAAGACATCATTGCAGCTATGGGCAACCATATCTATGCCGATAGTTTTGTGAAAATTTGCCATGTTAGCAACAACAAGCTTGGTACCAACACTGTCGATACTTTGCACAAGCACAGGTTTTTTGTAAGTTTTAATAATGTCCGATAGATCGTACATTGCTCCAAAAGTACCGATCCCTGTGAGAACGGAAGAATTAAAGGTAGAGTGGATATTTTTCCTTACCCTTTTAATACTTTCATTGCCGGCATCAATATCTACGCCGGAATCTTTGTATGTTGTGCCTTTGCTCATAGTTTTTGCATCCCTGCTCGCTCCAAGTTATACCTGGAGATAAATTGCACGTGGGTCCCAAAACCTGACCTGAGAAACGAATGGGTTCAACCTGGAAGCAGCGAAGGTTTTAGTTTTTGATTATGATATAATATCCCGCCATGAAAATAAACATTCTTATTGTTGACAATGACGAAGTATTAATTAAAATTCTTTCCGATTTTTTGTCTAAAGACAGCAGGTTTAATCTGTTAACTGCTTTGGACGGTAAAACGGCTCTTGAAATTGTTGAGAAACACAAAGTCGAACTGATTATTACCGATCTCAAAATGCCGGAAATGAACGGCATTGAATTATTGTCAACCCTCCGCAAAGAGTTACCGGAGATAAAGGCCATTATATTAACGGGTCATAGCGATATTGATTCTTATATTGAGACTATGGAATTAGGCGCTTTTGAATATCTGAATAAACCGGTTGACCTGCATTTGCTTAAAGAAGTAATTAATAAATTGTTATAATGTTTTTTAGAAGCAGAAAACCCATAAGTTCCCAAACCTTGGCTCCTTATCCCTGACTCCTCTACCCTTTAATAACTCCTATTGGTTTGAGTTTGGCTACTTTCTTAGATATCCCTGCGTGATGAACCACGTTCACAACTTCAGTAACATCTTTATAAGCTTCCGGCATTTCTTCCTTTAAGGTTGCTTTTCCTGTTGCTTTTACAAAAATACCTTTATCTTCCAACTCCCGTTCTATGTCTCTTCCTCTAGCCTTTTTTTTTGCGGCGTGACGGCTAAGACAACGGCCGGCTCCATGACATGTGCTTCCAAAACTTTCTTTCATCGCCTTTTCCGTGCCAACCAGGACGTAAGAATTTCTTCCCATATCACCCGGGATAATCACCGGCTGCCCTATTTTTTTATACACTTCGGGTAGTTCCTTATGTCCGGGAGGAAAGGCTCTTGTTGCTCCTTTTCTATGAACTGCCAGTTTCATCTTTTTCCCATCAACCGTATGTTCTTCAACTTTTATAATATTATGAGCCACATCATAAACCAGGGACATACTCAGGTCACACGGACTAATTCTTAATGTTTCTAAAAAAGTCTGAACAGCCAAGCCCATCAAACACTGGCGGTTGGCCCAGGCATAATTAGCGGCTGCTTTCATTGCCGCCTGATAGTCTCCCCCTTCTTTTGACTTAAAAGGAGCGCAGGCTAACTGACGGTCAGGAAGCTTAATACCGTAACGGTGCATAGCTTTATTCATTACCTCCAGATAATCGGTACAAACTTGATGTCCAAATCCACGGGAACCGGAATGGATCATCACTGTCACCTGGTTTTCCTCTAATCCCATTGCTACCGCGGCTTCTTGGTCGAAAATCTCTTCGACCACCTGAATTTCCAGAAAGTGGTTCCCCGATCCTAACGTTCCTATCTGTTTTTTGCCTCTTTCAAAAGCGCGCCGGCTGACTTTTCCGGGATCAGCCCCTTTAAGACAACCGCTTGCCTCAGTAAAATCCAAATTTCCCTCTTCTCCGTAACCCTGTTTCACTGCCCATTCAGCGCCTTTAACCGCCACCTGTTCTTCATCGCGCGGGCTCAAATGGATTTTTCCCCTGGATCCAACTCCCGTCGGTATTTTATAAAAGAGGTTTTGAACCAGAGGTTTCAGCCATTTTGTTATATCCTTTTCGTACAGGTTGCTTCGCAGCAATCGAACACCGCAGTTAATGTCATAGCCTGTCCCGCCTGGAGAAACAATCCCATCGTTTAAATTTGTCGCCACTACACCGCCAATAGGTAAACCGTATCCAAAGTGTATATCCGGCATTGCCATAGACGCCTTAACGATTCCAGGCAAAGTTGCCCCGTTGGCAACCTGGACAGCAGAATTATCTTTTTTTATCGATTCGATAAGTTTCTTATCGGCAAAGAT
>DASCNB010000218.1:0-3563 GCA_036011265.1 Nitrospinota bacterium
TAAACTTAAGTCTAAAAAAATTATTTCGGAGAAAGAGCATTACAGGTTGATTTTTAAATTATTGGAGATGAATGCTCAGTTCCTTCCTCTCGATCCAAAATTGGTGATGCATTTCTTAAATGTGGCTTCTATCACATCACAAGTAAAAATCCAGGAGATTTATGAATTAAAAACAATTAGAAGATATATAGCTAACGTTTTTAAGAAAGCATCTGCATTAAATAAAAACTCAAATATAGAAGGAAAACAACCAGAAGCTGTATTGTATTATTTGCAGCATCAAAGGATTTGTCGTGATCTTTTAGAAATGACATGGATTGATAAAACGTATTCACTCGACAGAAAGGAAGCCATATCACATTGGATAATAAAGCACTTATGGAAGGGGCCTGATGAGATAACTCATCTTTTACAGAAAAAATCCGATCAAAAAGTTGCAGCTTCTACACTTCAGTTTCTTCTGCTATTTGTTGGATTTAATATTATTTTTACAGACGTTGAGTCTCTTGATAACGTTTCAGGGTATTTTAATTGGCTACATAGTCATTACTTTAAAAACAACTGGGACTTAAATCCTGAAATCGAAAAACTACTATTTCAAAAAACTAATTTTTTTGTTAAGCAATTAGTTTTTGATGTAGAAAAAGAAGATAAAAAGAGTATAGAAATTTGGTTGAGAATTCTTGCCTCGGTACTCTCAAATTTACCTGTTAAAATGCTGGATTTTTTGTTATCCGAAAAGGATATAAATGACGTTTTTTCTAAGTACCTGGATCGTACGATAACTATTTCTGAAAACCTGAAAATTCCTTCTTCGGTATGGAAACAGTGGGCTTTTGAATCTATAGAAAAAGGAACTGGAAAAAAATTACAAAAGAATCTTAAAAATTATTCTTTCACCATACTGTGGCAAGAATCATCTCTTTTTTTAGCGGGCCTTTGCGTTGACTTTAAGTCTGAAGATGACAAGAAATTTAAACGCACTCACCTTGAGCCACTTATCAAGTTGTTCCATCCGAATTCCGAAATTAGAAAACAGTTTTTAAATGAACTTGCTCCTTATCTTAAGATTTCACCTGAAAAACACAAAAAATATGAAGAAGGCTTTACTGATGAAAATGATTATAAAAAAACAGCGAAGGAGATTGAAGAAGAAGCGGGCAGCAGTTGGGCATATTATTGGGGAAGAACGGCTGATTTTGTAAAAGCACAGATAGAAATGGGAGAGGATTTGTTTTTCCCAAAAAACCCTGCAATATTTAAAAACTATTATTCTTTGCCAAATAGAGCTTTTGAAAATTCATCTGAGTTTTCTGAAGAATGGAATTCTTTTGTTCAAAAAAAGATTGAGATGGATGGAATTAAAAAAGCTTTAACAGATATTCTGAATTTTCCCTTTGGTAATAAGATTGCTCTTTCGGAACTACTCAAAACAGTAATAAGGGAGGAAAAAGAACATCTTAAAGATGTAATTGATTTCGTTTCAGAAAAAGCTTTAGTGTCCTCCAACCCGGTTGTTCTCCAAAACTGCCTGGATATTCTCCTGGCTTTTCAAGAAAGTGGACCATCGGAAAAGGGGGAGATCCAGTCAATTCTTGAAAAGCTGTTAAATCCAGAATTATGCAAAGATATTTCTGAACTCCACAGTCTTTATGATTTTTATGTCACTGCTTTGCAATTTGCGTGGAGCATGATGAAGGGTAACAATGTTTTTAAAAAATATTCTGATAAAGAAAAGATTATTTGGGTTTATGCATATGCGGGAGCCATGGTAGACGTATTTGATAATTTGCGAAAAGAACATAACTTTATTTTTAATCATTCTGAGCTTTCTAAATGGTTTATAGACAGAGCAAAAGAGCAGCGAAAGGACTTATTTGAAAATACTTATAATCAATTCCTTGAAGTTTCACACCCTGAGAAGTCAAGCCTTGTTCGCACGGTAATATCAGGAACTCTTACTATTATATTGAAACACAAGGAAAAGCTTGCGTGGTTTAGTAAGGAGTTATCTGGAAAGTTATTGAACATTGCAAAGGCATTACCAAAGGGGGAAATTAAAGGTTCCGAAGAAATAATTAAACCCTTTAAGCTGACAAAAAACTTTTATGGCTCCTTTTTTACCGGAAACCCACTCATTAAAATAAAAGAATCCATAGAATTTTTTAATAAAGAACCCCTTGAGTCTTTTGAAGACGCAGACAGGAATGCTATTGAAAAAATAAAATCTTATGACCTGGAAATGATTCTAATAAATACATTGCAAAAAATTAAAAACGTTAATCCATGCGACATTTTGGACATTATGTGTCTTAACATAGCCTTAAGTGAACCTGTTGCTCAATCAAACGACAAATTGTTAAAGGATGTAGTTACTCGGTTAGATATTTCTAAATTTACTAAAGAAATTGATTTTGCATTTGCCTGTAGAGTTTTGGCTCTCTGTGTCCTTGCTTCAAGCAATGAAGATATCAAAAAACAAGCTATTGATAAACTTACAATCTCTTTTCTTAAAGAAGCAAGCGAAATAGCTCATTATTGGGCAATTCTTGAAGCGGTAAATCTTATTTACTCAAACAGCAATGCCGAAAATCCTGCACAAGAATTTTATAAGTGGCTGGATGAAGTGATTAGTAAACAGCAATGCCGAATTCCTGAAGAATTGTATGAAGTAATTATCTCCCTATCCTGGCAAACCCCATTATCTCAGCAGCAGGGTTTGGCGGAAGTTAAATCTAAATTATCGTTGATTTTGTAATTTTTTTATCATTATTTCATGCCTTAAAAATAAGAGAAGCATTCTCAAGTAGCGTCCCTACCTGTTTAACAATTATTCCTCTCAAAGATTTTTGCTTTATTAGTACAGAACATATAAGTTAATATTTTAATTTTTTGCTATAATTAATCATCTAGGCGGGAGTAGCTCAGTTGGTAGAGTGTCAGCTTCCCAAGCTGAATGTCGCGGGTTCGAGTCCCGTCTCCCGCTCCAAGCACATTGACTGTCTGAGGTATGGAATTTATGATCGAAGAATACGCTGATTTGCACCTGCACACTACCTTTTCCGATGGTTTTTCATCTCCTGAAGTTGTTTTAAAAAACGCCTTCAGACACCGCTTTAAGGCTATCTCTATTACTGATCACGAAACTGTTGAAGGTGTTGCTATTGCAGTTTCAGAAGCCAAGCAATACGGTATTGAAGTCATTCCGGGCATTGAACTGAGCGCTTCAACCGGGGATGGAGAAATTCACCTTTTGGGGTATTTCATTGATTGTCAGGATATCGCGTTACAAAAGACCCTGGCTGAACTAAAGAAAAAAAGGGAGAACAGGTTAAAGAAGATCGTGAATAACCTGAACGCACAGGATGTACATATTGATTTTGATACCTTATCGAAATTTGCTGGTCCCGGAACTATGGGCCGACTGCACCTGGCTCATTTTCTTTGTAAAAATAAAATTGTTTCCCATATCTATGAAGCATTTGACAAATATATAGGTTCCGACAAACCGGCTTATGAAAAAGTAGATGCCTTAACCCCTCAGGAGGCTATTAAATTGATAC
>DASCNB010000219.1:0-7037 GCA_036011265.1 Nitrospinota bacterium
TTTGTTCACTTTTAATAATTTTGAAACCAAATGGCGATACAGGTTTCAGGATAAACCTGTGTCACATGATGAATTTTTACGGCACTGGCTTGCTTCTTTCAGATGGAATTCCATGCATAGAATTTATTTAACCAAAACAGTAGATGAGGGACTCTTTTTTGTCTGCGGTAATTTTATGCGGAAAACTACTTTTGATGGGAAACAAAATTTTAATATTAGGAACAATTTTCACGAAACTATTAACGATGTTTTCGGGATTGACAAAGAGCTATCTGAACAGGCCATGACAACATTAAAAGCGAATTTCGAAAAAGAAAGGGCTTTGGGACTCTGGAAACCGAAATGAATTATTGACGACGAATTACACTGTGCAGCGAAGCCACAACCAAAGAATGGAACGCAGAAAATTGGGCTTCCGTAAGCTCAGCCTGACATGTCACCTTGTCAAAAAAATGAAACCAATTGAACCGGATAGGGTAAAGTTTTTTATCGGAATTTTACTCAGTGATAAAAAATTACTTAAAAAAGCAACCTGCTTTATCGAGGAAAAGTTCGGAGAGATAGATTATACGAGCCCGGATTTTAATTTTAATGTTTCAGATTACTATAAAGATGAAATGGGTAACCCGATTTTACGAAAATTTGTTTCTTTTGCAAATTTAATAAATCCAGGCGAATTAGCTAAAATCAAAATAAAAACTAATGAGATAGAAAACCTTCTCTCTGTAAATAACAAACGAAAGATAAACCTGGATCCGGGATACATGGATTTAAATAAAGTGGTTTTAGCTTCTGCCAAATACAACGGGCAAAAAATTTACCTTGACCATGGAATTTATGCTGATCCGACTCTATGGTATGAAAAGGGAAGCTTTCATCCATATCCATACAGTTTCCCGGATTTTAAAACCGGAGAGTATATTGAAACATTTATACAGATTCGCGCTCTTTATAAATCAGGAAGGACATAAGAGAATTATTTATGGAAATGCTAAGGAAGCAGTTTAGAAAATTTGTCCGGTGGATCGGGTATGATTTAGGAATTTCTCCTAACCAGATCACCGTTGGCCGTCTTCTATTTTTTGCACCGGGCTGGTTTTTGTGGGTCTATATGCACGAACTGGGCAAACTAATTGGCATCTGGTGGCAAGCAATTGGTCTGTTTGCCCTGCTGCTTGTAACAATAGTTATCCTGTTTGACATTGTGGATGGCGCCCTCGCCAGAGAAACAGGTCAGGTTAGCCAACATGGAAAAGTTCTTGACCCGGCAGTAGACAAACTGATCACCTACAGTACTTTGATCCTGTTCTGGTCGGCAATTAACCATACCGCCATTGCTATCCTTTTTACCCTCGACATTGCCTCGACCTTCCTGAGGGGCACACAGGTACAGGGCGCCAACGAATTCGGTAAAAAAAAAGCCCTGTCCCAGAATCTATCAAAACTTTTCTTCGGCATGGCGATTCTGACGAACTTCCCGCAGTTGAACGTCATCGGCAATCTGCTGGTTTGGACAGCAGTGGTTCTGGCGAGTATCTCAGTTGCCATTCGCTCCATACCGGCTAAAGCGAAGCATCCCATTTGCCTGTTGATCCCTCAGCTTTTAACTTTAAGCAACCTTATCTGCGGAGCATTGGCCATCTGGTATGCAAGCCAGGGCAACTTAAAGATAGCTGTTCTGCTAAATTTTGCCGCCATGGGCTTTGACTTGATTGACGGGGCTGTGGCCAGACGGCTTGGTGTTACGAGCAAGTTCGGTAAACATTTTGATACCATAGCAGACCTGGTTAGCTTTGGACTAGCCCCAGCTTCTTTGGTAGCTGCAATGGCAGGCTGGACAACAGCTAGTATGCTTGGTGGCCTAACTTATTTTATTGCTATAGGAATCAGGTTATTTGATTATAGTAAGACTAAAGATATCACACCACCGGGCTTTTTTCGCGGTCTTCCAAGTCCGGCCGGCGCCTGGCTTATATCATCCACAATCCTTTGTGTTCCACCAGCAGTTGGCATTATTATAGAAATAATTGCCGCCGTTCTAATGTGCTCGTTCAAAATTTACTGGCAGCATTTTAACCGCATCCTACCAACTATGCGGATAGCCGAATTAACCATCAGCATGTCCCTGGGACTTATCCCCGCTGTTCTCATCAATCCCATCGGTTTTTTAAGCGGTCCCATTTTCATCTATATCATCTCGCCTTTCTGGAGAAAGCCGGGAATTGAGACAGCTTGAAAGAAAAAAAATTTAGTTTCAGGAGTTTTATGGACAGGATTCTTAAAAGCCTTTAATTGAAGCTCCCCGCACTAGAACTGCGAGAAATCTTCAGCGTAGAGCATAGACATCCCCCTTAATCCCCCCTAACAAGGGGGGACTCAGGGGGGTGTCACTCGCTAACCCCGCAGCAGAGCTGCGACAGCGCTCGCTAAGCACTTTCAGGCAGATAGGATCCATCTAAAAGATATTTGGCTAAGATTGAGGGGCTTTGGAGGGAGTAGAAAATCATAATGAGTAGCTTTTCATGTGGAGGTTTTTTTTCCATACCGTAAAATCATTTCTCTCAATTTATCCATATCAATTGGCTTCCTAAGAAAATCGTTCATGCCGGCTGCCATCGCTTTTTCTTGGTCATCACTCATAACGGCTGCCGTTAATGCAATAATGGGAAGATTCTTATTGATTTCTTTTCGTATAATTTTAGTAGCATCGATTCCTCCCATTACAGGCATATGTATATCCATTAAGCATAAATCATATTGACTGCTTTTAAGTTTTTCAATGGCTTCTTTTCCGTCCATGGCATAATCAGCTTTACAACCCAAGTCATGACAATAATATTTTATTATAATCTGATTTTCCTCAACATCCTCAGCGACAAGCATCTTAACACCAGCACAGCTTTCTTCTTCACCCTGTTTTTGTTCTTCTTCCTCTTTAATATTGTACTCTTTGACATCTTTTTCTTTCTTCATCTTTACAACAAAAATAAACTCGCTTCCCTTACCGGGCTCACTTTCAACCCAAATAGTTCCGTCCATAGCTGTCACAAGTGACTTGCAAATAGAAAGTCCTAACCCAGTTCCTCCATATAAACGTGTCGTTGAATCATCGGCCTGAGTAAATGATTCAAAAATATTAGCTTGTTTCTCTTTAGGAATTCCAACCCCCGTATCTTTAACTGTAAAACGTAAATGACAATCATCAGGGCTGGTATTGTCTTTCTTTTCTACACTCACAATAACTCCAATCTCTCCTTGTGTAGTGAACTTTACAGCATTTCCCAATAAATTAACCAGGATTTGCTTAAGTCTCATCGGATCACCACCAACATATTCAGGAACAGCATCATCTATATCAATGTATGTGTCAAAGTGATTATCTTTCATTTTTGAGACAATAATCTTAAATACATTAATGATTAATTCTTCCAGGTTAAAAGGTGTTGACTCTAATTTTATTTTGCCAAATCCAAATTTAGAGAAATCCAATATATCGTCAATAATGCCAAGCAATAATTTTCCACTTTCTGACACTCTCTTCAAATAATCTTTCTGCATATCATCCAGGGAAGTTTTGCCAAGTAATTCCGAGCAACCAAGAATCGAATTCATGGGCGTACGAATTTCATGACTCATGCGGGACAGAAATTCAGATTTGGCTTGATTGGCCTTTTCCGCTAGTTCTTTAGCCTTCTCTAAATCTCTTTCAGTCTCTTTGTGTTCTATGACTTCTTGTTGTAATTCTGAGGTACGCTGCTCGACCATTTCCTGAAGTTGGTTGCCGAATTTTGCCAACTCTGCTTCTATCTTTTTGCGCTCGTTTATGTCGACGGAAACGACTATGATATATTCAATTCGACCTTCATTATCTTTAATTGGCACAAAAGTAGCCTGAAACCACATTTCGTTTCCATCTATATCAGCCACAAGAGCTTCCGCTGTGATAATTTCACCTGTTTTTTTAACTTTTTCCAAAATTTCAGCCATACTCTTTTTAGTCGACTTAGGAAAAAAATTAAAAGGATATGGTGTTCCATAAAGTTGTGAGACATCGTCAACTTTAAGAGCTTTTATACCCGCAACACTCATATATTGCAGATTAAAATCAAGGTCCACAATCTTAGTGCAAACTGGTGAATTTTCGAGCCATACACAATCTTTTTGCTGAGAGTTCTTTAATTCAAGCTCAACCTGCTTCCGCTCAGATTCTATTTTCTCTAACTCCCGAACCCTTTGTCTCAATTCTTCATAGGTCGGTTTATTATCCATTAATAAGTCTCCAAGATTACTTTAATCTGTTACGTGAAGGTCTCAATGTCGCTGCTTTAGCAGTATCATTATAGACAATATGATACCACAAATTTAGCTTGTCAAATAGGATATTAGCGGTTAAAAACTTCTGGAAATTTTGAGTGATAGAACCATAGGGATAGTGGTGTGCCTAGCAAACAGATTGGAAATGAAACAGCTTCATATCCCTGCTTCCTGTACGTAGTGATAGTATATTCAGGTTGATGGGGAAGGTGTATGCTCTGAGGATAGCCAAAGTAGTGGAATTAGTATATCAAAAAGAAAAAAGATATTTATATCCTAGCTTTGGAACATTGAAACTCCCAGCAGTGGAACTGCAAGGGACATTCAACCTAGAGTATAGACACCCCCGCAGCAAAACTGAAACTACGTTCGCTAAGCGCTTTCAACTTCTTTGCTTTACTTTTAGGCTTCTAAAGCGATTCAGAGTGGCAGCCAATTCAAAGCTTCTAAATTCAGAGAGGTCTCCTCTTATCCACTCTTCACTTAGACAGTCCAATTCTTTATCCCGTATATCTGTCATTACCAATTCGCATATTTCTTTTATACTTCGGTGGCCGTCTATATAACGATTTGCATAATGAATGGCGTATCCTATTGCCCTCAACTGACCGGGGTGTACCAACTGTTCCACCGCTCCAACCTGAACTTGATGCTCACCAAATCTCAACAGCGAAAGACTTTCAGGTTTGATATGTACGCGCCTTTTTCCCATTGACGCGTTCAGTATATTTGGAATAGGTATACGAGGGATTTCTGAAGGTGGCTTAATGTTAAAACCATCCGACATGGAATCTTTCTTAACTATTTCATGGGCCCGGGCAGTTAAATCATGAGGGATGTATTCAATCATTCCGATTACCAGATCGGCCAAACTGAAGTAGTCCCCACTTCCCCCCATAACGATTACCGTTGAAATTCCCTTTTTCTCATAAAGACCACGCACATGTTCAACAAAAGGCGTGATAGGTTCTTTCTCTTTGTTAATCAGGGCCTTCATCCGTTTATCACTAATCATGAAGTTTGTTGCCAGCGTGTCTTCATCAAGGAGAAGCGTGTGAGCTCCGATCTCAAGAGCTTCCAGAATATTAGCTGCCTGAGAGGTACTCCCACTTGCATTGACGGTTGTGAATGTAATGGTATCCTGGTCAAATGGCAAATTAGAGATGAAGGGGTCTATATTCAAGTTCTGTATACTGCGTCCATCCTCCGCTCTTATCTTGACAGCATCAATACTGGTTATTACAAACTCACGTCCATCACCGGGGATATGATTATAAATGCCGTATTCCAACGCGCTTAACAGTGTAGATTTCCCGTGATACCCTCCACCTACAATCAATGTCACACCCTTTGGAATCCCCATCCCTGTCAACTCTCCAAGGTTGGGTAAAGTTATACTGACCCTCATCGATTGACAGCTTTTAAAAGGAACCAGACCTTTGGAACATAGTGGACGTGGATCAATACCACTGGCCCTGGGAAGTACAGCGTCATCCGCAACAAACGCTATCAAATCCAATTCTGCCAGCTTCTCTCTGATAAATTCAGCGTCTTCAACAATCTCAATGTGACGATACAATTTGTCTTCAGGCAGGATTTGAAAATACAACGAATCACTAACAATCCGGGGAATAACATCTGAAAAGATGCGTGCAGCTATTTTGCCCGCGATCCGACGACCAAAAGCTGGCAGTCCAACAAGAAAACGTACTTCAATGTAGCCGTCCTTGATTATTGTGGAAGATCGCTTGAGCACCTCCTGCCCCGGAGGATCAATCTCGATAACACCACTCTTTCCGGAACCCTCCTTTACCTGATTATGTTTATTGATAGACTGATTAAATCTCCTTGCCAGAAAATCACATAACGCTGTAATTCTGCATTCTTTAGAATAGAGTTCTTCAGGAAATCCGGCCGTATCCAGGGAAATTTTAATTCTAACCTTGCTGGGTTCGGCAAACGGGTCTCCCTGAACATGGTCAATCCAAACCTCATAATTCTGGTATTGGTATTGACCTTTTAGGGCTTTATAAGCCGGGTATCGTTTTCCTTCCAACCCTGACAATTTCTGGACCAACTCACTTTGACTTAACATATCGCCACAAAACCACAATCAAATTTAAGATTCGACCACGAAAAAAATAAATCAATACATTGTAATATAATAATATGTAAAAATTGAGATAAACATGATTTAATAATTATCCGGTTTATCCTGTCATCCTGTCAAAAGAAAATGTAGCTCTTGAGAAAATATTTGGTAAGACCGTTCTATGTAGTTAAAATTAAATAGCAAGATTATGAATGAAAAAAACAAAAAAGGATTAATCATAGTCAATACCGGTGACGGGAAGGGGAAAACCACCGCAGCGTTAGGAACTGCCTTTCGCGCCTTAGGATATGACTACAAAGTATGCATGATCCAGTTTATTAAAGGAAGTTGGCATTACGGGGAACTGGATGCCGCGAAAAAGTTTCCCGAAAACTTTGAGCTCCTGCCAATGGGAGAAGGTTTTACATGGAAGACTAAAGATAAAGAAAGAGACATCCTTGTGGCTGAACGCACATGGGAAGCATGTAAGGAAAAAATTCAATCGGGAAAATATAATATTGTAGTCCTGGATGAAATTAATATCGCTTTTAAACATAATTATCTAAATGTAAAAGAGGTCGTTAATTTCCTCAAAAACAAACCGAAAGATTTGCATATAATATTAACAGGC
>DASCNB010000220.1:0-10178 GCA_036011265.1 Nitrospinota bacterium
TTCTTTAATTCCGAAAGAGTTTCTTCCAGGCTTTTCACATCTTCAACATGGAAGCATTTTATACTTTTATCAATCCTTTTCATAAGGCCTGATAAAACTTTTTTTGGACCCATTTCAATAACCATATCGGCTCCTTGATCAACAATATATCTCATGCTTTCTTCCCATCTTACCGGTGCAGTAAGTTGTTGTCCCAGCGCAGAGACTGCTTCGTCCGCTTTAAGAACAGGCAAAGCATCCACATTTGTCACAACGGGAAATTTTAAATCATTAAATTGGATTTTTTTCAATTCTTTAGTTAGGTTTTCTTGAGCCGGATTCATAAGAGAGCTATGAGATGGGGCGCTGACAGGTAACGGGATCACCCTTTTTGCGGTATTTTTTGCCAGGGCAATTGCTTTGTCTACTGCCTCTTTTTCTCCCGCTATTACAATTTGCTCCGGGCTATTATAATTTGCTGGCTGTACAAGGCCTTCTTTGATCTCATTACACAAAGCTCTCACTTCTTCCTTCTGAAGTCCGATAATAGCGGCCATTGCTCCCTTTCCCGCGGGCACAGCATCCTGCATTAATTTCCCTCTCAAATGAACAAGGGGAACGGCATCGGCAAAGCTTAATGCCTCTGCCGCAACAAGCGCGGAATACTCACCCAGACTGTGGCCCGCCGCAGCCTTAATTTCTATACCATTTTCAATGAAAATCTTCAAGGCTATTATTGAGGTAATTAAAATAGCCGGCTGTGTATTTTCAGTCATGTTTAATGATTCCTTGGGGCCGTTAAAACATATTGATGTAATATCAGAATTCAACAGTTCATTGCCCTGCTGAAAAAGTTCACGGGCGATCGGAACATTATCATAAAAATCTTTTCCCATTCCCACATATTGTGAACCCTGTCCGGGGAAAAGAAGCACGACTTCCTTTGTCATTAATTTTATCCTAAATTTTGTTTTTGATTATTAGGCAATTGCTAACCGTCAAGTGACCATTTTATGATTGCGGATCCCCAGGTGAAACCGGCTCCAAAAGCAGTCAGCAAAACAATATCATTCTTTTTTATTCGTTTTTCCCGTACTGCTTCATCTAAAGCTAAGGGTATTGAAGCTGCGGATGTATTTCCATATTTCATTACATTCACAAATATTTTTTCTTCAGGCAGGTTTAATTTCTTCGCTACTGCGTCAATAATCCTTTTGTTCGCCTGATGTGGAATAACAAGGTTTATATCTTCTATAGTATAGTCATTGTAACTTATTGCTTCTCTGGCCGCATTGACCATAAAACGAACAGCGATCTTAAAGGTTTCATTTCCTTTCATTTTGATAAGATGTTCTTTTTCGTTAATAATTTTTTCAGAAATCGGTCTGCGACTGCCACCACCGGGAATGAATAAGAGATCATGGTAATGCCCGTCAGAATGAAGATGTGTTGAAAGAATTCCTTCTTTTTTTCTGATTATTTTTGCCCGGATAACTACGGCACCTGCCCCGTCTCCGAATAATACACAGGTAGAGCGATCATTCCAGTTTGTAATGCGGGAGAATATTTCACTTCCAATGAGTAAGATGGTTTTGTAACGTTCGCTTTTGATATATTGTTCGGCAACAGACAGGCCGTAAACAAAACCGGAACAGGCTGCTGATAAATCATAGGCAAAGGCATTTTTTGCCCCGATTCCTAACTGAACCATGCATGCGGTGGAAGGAAACAACATATCCGGTGTTGCAGTTGCAACCAAAATCATATCAATATCTTTGGCTTTAATCCCTGCATGCTTTAAGGCTTTTTTTGATGCCTTAACTGCAAGGTCCGAACATGCCTCTTTTTTGCTCGCGATCCTTCTTTCTGATATTCCGGTGCGGGTTTTAATCCACTCATCCGAGGTGTCTACCATTTTTTCAATATCAAAATTTGTCAATACTTTGTCAGGGACATAAGACCCTGTGCCAACAATATTTGCCTGGATCATGTTTCCTTCTCAGTTGGAAAAGATATGGAATCTTTAAGCTGTTTCCAGAACTTCCCTTTTTTCGGGGGTTTTGAGATAGCTTTTAAATTAAATTCCAGATCTTCTTGAATGTGCTGGTTCACTTTATTGTTAATAAACTCATCTGCCTGTTTGATTGCATTTTTAATTGCTTTTGCGGAAGAACTTCCGTGGGATATGATACATATTCCGTTTATTCCCAGGAGCGGGGCTCCACCATATTCAGAGTAATCCACGGTTTTTTTAAAAAGTTGAAAATAGGGTTTCATTAACAGGTAGGACAGTTTTGTTCTGAGATTGGTAGCAAACAAATTGCGGAGGCTTTTTTCAATCATTTCGGCAAGGCTCTCGCTAATTTTTAAAGCAATGTTACCGGTGAAACCGTCGCATACTATGACTTCCGAATTTCCACGGTAGACTTCTTTTGCTTCCACATTTCCGACAAAATTCAGATGGCTTTGCTTTAGCATTTGAAATGTTTCTTTAGTAATCTCATTCCCTTTAGTGTCTTCTTCCCCAATGCTTAACAAACCTACGGTGGGACTTGATTTTTTAAGTTGATGTCGAGCAAAAACATGGCCCATTATTGCGAACTGGAAGAGAAGCTCTGATTTGCAGTCAACATTTGCCCCTGCATCCAAAAGCACTACCGGTCCCTTGGCAGTGGGTAGAAGTACTGCTATTGCCGGCCTGTCTATTCCAGGCAAAGGTCGTAGGATCACCGTGGATGCGGCAAGGACCGCGCCTGTATTTCCGGCGCTCACCATGGCGGCAGCTTCACCCGAGTGTACAGAATCAATTGCCACACGGATCGAAGAATCTTTTTTTTGCCTTAAAGTGCGGGAAGGAGACTCTCCCATTTTAACAATTTCTGAAGCGTGTTTCGTTTGGATTGAAAGGCCTTCCAAAGAATAGCGGCGGAGTTCCTCCTTAATTTTATTTTCCAAACCAATAAGGAGTATCTGTATTCCATAATCACGCGCAGCCATTACAGCCCCTTCTACAATAGCTGCAGGGGCATTATCCCCACCCATTGCGTCAACAGCTACGATCATTTGATTCTCCAGTTAATTAAGCCCTATTTTTCTTCCTTGATCTTAATCACTTCTTTGCCTTTATAGTAACCGCAGGAAGGACAAACAAGGTGTGGCATTTTTACCTCATGGCATTGAGGGCATTCCGAGAGGGTGGGCGGGGTCAACGAGTCATGAGACCGTCTCATATTTTTTTTTGATTTTGAAGTTCTTCGTTTTGGTTGCATTTATTATTTCTCCTTTAAATGTTTTAATTTTTCCAAGGGCGCCAATCTTGGGTCGACTTTTATATCATCAGGGCATTTACATTTTTTTTCATTTAAGTTTTGTCCGCAAAAGGGGCAAAGGCCACTGCAGTTAACGTTACATAAAGGTTTAATCGGTATTGAAATAATCAGTTGATCACGAACTGGTTCAAAGAGGCTAATGTTTACATTGTCATAATAATAATAATCCAGATCAGAGGTTTGCAATTCTATTTCTTCTTCACCGGGTTTCTTCTCATTCGGTAAAAAATCTACCTGTATGGTTGTTTTAATCAACGAGTTAAAATATTTCAAACAGCGGGCACAGGTCAAAATAATTAAAGCCGCGATCTCTCCTCTGAAAGAAACTAATTCCCCAGTTAAAGTTAGATGTCCTTTAATCTTGACGGAATCATTTACTTTGAAATCGCAATTTTTAAAAACAAAACAGGACGGGTCTTCACAAAGGTCCACATTGAGGCCTTCTTCAGGGATATCCTGTTTTTCAAAGATCATAGCGGAGGTGCTGCTTGACACTATAATATGCCACCCCCTTAAAAGAAAAAAATCGTTAAAAATACGATCTTTTATTCGTAAAAAAAACTAAAATTCTAAATACTTATAGGGTAAAAGTCAAGTTGAAAGAAACTAATATTGCCAGAGGTATTGAAGACCTGGAATTATATGCAACTGGTTTGGGAGGTAGGATAAGACTTTGTTTTCCAGCAACTTGAACAACAGGTTTTTCTCTTTTTTTTCAGAAACTATTTTAGGTTCCCCTTCTATTCCGACTAATTCAGCGGTAAGTTTTATAGCTTCTTCAAAGCTTCCCAGTTTATCCACCAGTCCCATTTCAAAGGCCTGTCTGCCGGTAAAAATTCTACCATCGGAAAGTTCCTTTACCTTCTCAACACCTATGTTTCTACCAACAGCTACCGCGTTAACAAATTGATCATAAACATCATCAATAACTCCCTGCAAAAGCTTTTTCTCTTTTTCTGTAAATTCTCGCATGGGGGAACCAATGTCCTTAAATTCCCCACTTTTTATGACCTCTGTTTTAAGCCCAATTTTTTTCATCAGTTCTTCGATATTCGAAAAAGTCATAATGACGCCAATGCTACCGGTAAGAGTGCCGGGGTTTGCAATGATTTTGTCTGACGCGCATGCAATATAGTAACCACCGGATGCGGCGAGATTTCCCATGGAGGTCACTACAATTTTATTTGAATTTTTTCTGAATTTCAGTATTTCGCTGTAAATTTCCTGTGAAGGTGCTACTGCGCCACCAGGGCTGTCAATCCTTAATACTATAGCTTTTATGGAGTTATCATCAGCGTATTTTTTAATCTGCCGGACTGTACTGCTGGACTGAGTTATGATGTTCTCGATGTTTATAATAGCTATTTTTTCACTTTTTGCTATCTTCCCATTGAGCCCCAAGGTGGACGCAAGAAAAAATGACAATAAAAAGAATACGCCAGCCAACGCGCCAATCAAAGAAATACCGATTAATATTGGTTTTTTTTTCATTTTTCTTCGTTTTTATTTGTTTTTTTCTCTTCCTCAATGGATTTATCTTCAGCGTTACTGCTTACTTCCTTTGATTCTTCAGAAGAGGTTTTTATCTCCTTTAATTCCTGGCTTTCTTCGATCTGGGAAGCATCTAAATTCTGCTCAAAAGCATTAACGCTTAGAGCGATTTTGCGATCTGCAGCGTCAATCTTAATTACTCTTGCAGTGACCTCTTTCCCAACTGGTATAAACGACTCCACATTAGTAATCTTTTTTGTGGTTAATTGCGATATATGAATTAATCCTTCGATACCCTCTTCCAGCTCGACGAAAGCGCCATAATTGGTAGCCTTGCAAACCTTACATTTCACATCCGTTCCAATTGTATATTTTTTCGCCAGTTTTTCCCATGGGTCGGGTGTTAATTGTTTAATCCCAAGAGAGAGTCTTTGGGTATCACGATCAACTTTTAAAACAACGGTTTTTACGGTTTCTCGTTTTTTAACGGCCTCGGAGGGGTGATTGATCTTTTTTGTCCAGTGCATATCTGAGATATGAATTAACCCATCAATTCCTTCTTCCAACTCAACAAACGCGCCAAAATCTGTGACGTTTCTTACTCGTCCTTCAACAACCGCTCCATCTGGGTATTTTTCTTCAATGTTATCCCATGGGTTAGGTTCAATCTGTTTCATCCCGAGAGAAATTCTCTTTTTATCTTTATCAAGACTTAAAATAACAGCCTCAACTGAATCCCCAATGGCGACCAATTTGGAAGGATGCCGGATATGACGGCTCCATGACATTTCAGAGATATGCACTAATCCTTCAATACCTTGCTCTACCTCAACAAACGCGCCGTAATCTGTAATGCAAACAACTTTTCCCCTGATTTTGCTGTCTACTGAATACTTTTCTGATATGTTGATCCAGGGGTCTTCTGAGATTTGTTTATGACCCAGGGAAACTCTTTCCTTTTCTTTGTCATATTTCAGAATTAGAACTTTTATCTTATCCCCAAGAGAGAATAATTCTGACGGATGATTTACCCGTCCCCAAGACATATCTGTTATGTGAAGAAGTCCGTCTATTCCACCTAAATCGACAAAAACACCATAGTCTGTAATATTTTTTACAATTCCGTCAACAGTTTTTCCTTCTTCTATTGCTGCCAGAGTATCTTTCTTTTCAATGTTTCTTTGTTCTTCCAAAATGATTCTGCGAGAAAGAACAATGTTATTCCTCTTCTTATCCATTTTAATAACTTTCATCTGAAATTTCTGGCCGATGATTCGATCCATATCACGAATTGGTCTAAGATCGATCTGAGAGCCTGGCAGAAAGGCTTTCAAGCCTATATCAACGGTTAATCCTCCTTTAGCCTTTGAGACAACCGTTCCTTCAACTATTTCATCGGTGTCAAAAATATCTTCTACTTTTTTCCACATTTTTATTCTGTTGGCCTTTTCTTTAGAGAGAACTACCTGGCCGTCATTGTCTTCAGTTTTATCAAGAAAAACCTGCACTTCATCACCTATTTTTATTTCTGCTCCCTTATCCGGAAATTCATTTCGGTTAATAAATCCTTCAGATTTGAACCCGATATCAACTAAAAATGAATCTTCGGTCATGCTGACAATAACACCGGTAACGATTTCTCCTTCTTTGTAATTTTTCATGCTGCCTTCGTAGAAAGATTGAAGTTCTGCCCTTTTTTCAGGGCTATATTCATCGTCCAAATCGTTTTCTTCCTGCACCGCTGTAGCAACAGCACCTTTTTTGTTTTCATCTGTTAACGTTCGTTTACTTTTTGTCATGATAATTTAAATTACCTCCTTTATTTTTTAATTTGTCAAGCTTACTGTAAATATAACTAAAGAAACATATGAATCAGAAAAAAACCTTGTTTAAACACCTCCTTTTGCTGCAGTTAACACGTGTCAAAAATCAGTAAATATGAAATTAATTTTTTTCTGATCCCCTGATAACTGATTTCTGTCAACTGTTCCTATAAAAACTATCTCTTAATGTTTTAGCTTCACTCATTGTTTTTTCTAATTGAAACCAATTTTTATCTTTAATCATTGTCTTAAATTGATTAAGAGATGATTCGTACTGTTCAATCATTTTCATTAAGGCTTCTCTATTATAGTTACATATATCACACCACATTGCGGGATGGCTTGAAGCTATTCGTGTGAAATCACGAAAGCCACCGGCTGAATAAGATAATATATCAGGCCATGCGTGGCGCAAATCAAAGATAAAAGAGGTAATGGCATATGCGGCTACATGGGGAAGGTGGCTGACTGCTGCCATGATTTCATCATGTTTAACAGGATCCATTAAAGAGATTTCAGATCCCATGAGTTTCCATAGCTTCTTAACTTTTTGCAAAGTTTCATGGTCCGTGAGCTTGGTAGGGGTTAAAATACATTTTGACCCTTCAAACAGTTCCGCAAACGAAGCTTCCACTCCTGAGTGTTCTGTTCCTGCGATAGGATGAGCGCCAACAAACTGAACGCCTTTCGGCAGTATTTTTTCAATTTTCTCAACCAGGCTGTTCTTCACGCTTCCAACATCTGAAACAATGCTGCCTTTTTTTAAAGAAGAACTCATTTGCTCTACCAGAGGTATAATTGAAGCAACAGGGACAGCAATTAAAACAAAATCAGCTTGCTCAACAGCTTTATTCAGGTCGAGAGAATAGTCATCAATCACTCCTAATTCCACAGCTTTACGTAAATTTGCCTCCTGGCGACCAAATCCGAATATAGATTTGGCTAATCCATTTTTTTTGCAAACCCGCGCAAAGGAACCCCCAATTAAGCCGACTCCTAAAATAGTTAATTTTTCAAAATAGATATCCATATTTTATGCTTCTCTCCCTTTGGGATATGACCCGATAGTTTTAAGGAAGAGGCAAGACTTTTCAATTTCCTTAATTGCTTTTTTTACCCGGGTATCTTGGTAATAGCCTTCAATATCGACAAAAAAGAGATACTCCCATTTTTTATTCTTTAAAGGTCTTGATTCAATGCGAGTCATGTTGATTTTATTTCTGGAAAAATGGTTTAGAACGTTAAAAAGAGTGCCTGGTTTGTCTTTCACTCCAAATAATAATGAAGTTTTATCTTTCCAGCTTTTTTGTGAAATTTCATGTCCGATAACCAGAAATCTTGTAACATTATGAGCCCTGTCTTCTATTCCTCGCGCCAGAATGTTAAGTTTATATGTTCTGGAAGCTGCTTCTCCAGCTATAGCAGCTGAAGTGAGGTGCCGGGCGGCTAATTGAGATGCCCTGGCAGTGCTGGATACTTCCTGAATTTTTACGCCGGGTAAGTTTTCCCTCAGCCAGGAATTACACTGGGCAACAGGTTGAGGATGTGAGTAAATTTTTTTGATCTTTTTGATATCTTTGCTTAAAGAAAGCAGATGGTGTGAGACCCGCAGTAATATTTCAGAAGTAACTTTCAAATCTGTTTGGACAAGCATGTCCAAAGTACTGTTGATTGTCCCTTCAATAGAGTTCTCAACCGGGACAATGCCATAGTTCGCACTATTTTTTTCAACTGTTTTAAAAACATCCTCAATGCATTTTTGGGGATAATAACGGGCTGATTCTCCAAATCCTTTAATTCCTGCAAGATGGGAAAAAGTGGATTGAGGTCCCAGGTATGCAATAGATAGGGGTTTTTCAAGAGAAAGGGTAGCAGAAAAAATTTCTCTAAAAACAGAAAGGATTGCTTTGTCCGGGAAAGGGCCGGTGTTGATTTTTTTTAGACGGCTAAAAATTGCCTGTTCGCGGTGTGGGACATGAAAATTATCTTTTCCGGCTTTTGATTTTTCCAAGCCGATGTCTAATGCAAACTTAGCTCTTTGATTTAAAAGCGATAGAACAGTTGAATCGATTTTGTCGATTTTTTTTCGTAAAACATCAATCTTCCCCAAAAAAACATACCACCTTTTCTCGAATTTAATCCTGCAGTATACCTGAAATAAAAAAAATATCAAGGAAATAAAGTATAAAGCAACAATTTTAATTTAACTGGAGATTTTTTGCTGAACAGCTTTTGACTGGAAATAGCCGCAAAATTTCACTAAAATAGTAAAAAAATAATACTATGCTTGAAAGTGTTTAGCGAGTGCATTCAGGCAGTCCGAAAATATGTTTTTCAGTTAGTAGTGCCGCTTTTAAGAGGTCTCATATGTGCCAGGCACTTTCAAAGTGCCTGGCACATTATGGTTTTTAGACGCCCTAAGCTTCAATCAGAATAATGGAATATCCTAATTCAAAAATTGAAATTCTTCGAAGCGTTTCACCAATCGCCGATAGTCGAGTAAATATTGATCAGCTTGTATCAATGGTTATTAATATTACTATACGGGTAATGAAGGCCAAGGCAAGTTCTCTATTATTAGTAGATGAAAAAGGAAAAAAACTCCACTTTTATATGGCATCAGGTGAAAAAACAAAGAGTTTGAAAAAAATAGAGTTGAATTTAGGGGAGGGGATAGCCGGTTGGGTTGCGGAAAAAGGAGAACCTCTTTTGGTTAAAGATGTGCATAAAGATAAACGGTGGAGCAAAAAAATAGGTGATATGATGCAAATCGGAGTAAAATCCATCGCATGTTGTCCTATGAAGGTAGACGGAAAAGTTATCGGAGTTGTGGAAATTCTTGACAGAAAAGACGGAAGTCCCATTCAGGATGAGCAGATGGAAACACTATGTTCCTTTACAGAACTGGTTTCAACTTTCTTTGAAAATTCAAAACAACTGGATGTTGTCAGCCGACAGAACCGCTATTTAAAGAAACAATTAGAAAGTCGTTACGAAATAATTGGTGAAAGCGCGACGATAAAAAAAGTAATTGGTGATGCATTAAAGGTAACTAATTCTAAAGTTTCCACCCTTATTCTTGGAGAAAGCGGCACAGGAAAAGAGCTCTTCGCTCGTTTGATTCATCAAAGAGGGGCACGAAAAGAAAACCCTTTTGTTTCTGTAAGTTGCGGCGCTCTATCTGAAACACTTATGGAAAGAGAGCTGTATGGTAATGAAAAAGGGGCTTTTACTGGCGCAGAATCTCAAAAAATAGGCCTGTTTGAGGCAGCAGACGAGGGGACTCTTTTTCTTGATGAGATAGGGGAAATGCCTCTCGCAATGCAGGTAAAACTCCTAAGAGTATTACAGGAAGGCGTCTTTTTACGAGTCGGCGGAACCAGGCCAGTTTCAGTTGATGTTAGAATAATAGCCGCTACACATCGGGATATAAAAAAAATGACTTCGGAAGGGAAGTTTCGAGAAGATCTTTATTATAGATTAAATGTGGTTCAGATAAATATCCCTCCGTTAAGGGAAAGAAAGGAGGATATAGAAAAACTGGTTTTTTATTTTA
>DASCNB010000221.1:0-4406 GCA_036011265.1 Nitrospinota bacterium
AACTCCTTCGTGGCACATTCCTTTGAGGGCCAAAAAACCTATCAAAAAAGTCTCTAAAAGGGTCCTGTTGTCCAGGAGGCCTTCCTCTAAACTGTCTACCGGGATTTGGTTGAGCCTGAGGTTTTGTTGAGGTGCTGATGTGGACTACTGCGGGATTTTCCTTCGCGGCAATTTCAACAAATATATTTGAACCAACTATTGCCCCGGACTCCCCTTTTCCCCATAACGGACTTGGGAAACTTGCCAGAAAGGCAGACATAACGAGCATAGTTAGAAAAGTACTTATGTTAGCAGACGATTTAATCATGAAATCTCCCTTATTAAAAAAAACCATTAAAGATGAGTTGGTATTAACTTTAAACGTTAAATATTATCACAACGAACACCAATATTCCACATTTTTATTTGACTTTCCCAGTAAAGTTGCTATAAATGGAAACTTAAATTATGAATTTCTTTCTTTCCGTTTTAGGGCTTGTAATGATCATAGAAGGTCTCCCGTATTTTTGCTTTCCAGGTCACATCAAATCCATAGCGGAAAAAATTCACGAAATAGACGATTCATTATTAAGATTTTTTGGTTTGGCGCTAATGTTAACTGGACTGCTTGTAATTTATATTAGTAAAAATTTTTTTGCGTAACTATCTATGTACCCAGTATTTATTAAAGATTTTTTCAAAGTAAACGCCCTTGATAAATATTTTAGGTTCGTGGCTCTGTTGCTGGGAACGGCAATTCTTTTTAACGGCTGTGCTAATCTAGCAGGTCGAAATTCATCTGACTCAGGTAATTCTGATATGAGTTCAACAGGTTCTGAACTATCAGAAACGGACTCGGATACAAGTGAAGATCAGGACCCTAAAGCTTCTTATCGATTTACTGATGTTCCTGTCCCTTCTAAATTTAAACTTGATAGGAGAAAATCTTTCATATATGAAGCCGGTTCTTTTAAGGCAGGAATAATAACATACACCGGATGGTCAAAGTTAGATGCACTGGTTGATTTTTACAAAAAAGAGATGCCTGATTTTGAATGGAAAATGATTAGCATCTTTGAGCACAATGATATCACCCTTGTTTATTCTAAAGAAGGATGGAACTGCACAGTTAATCTTTCTTCCGCTAATTTAGGCGGTAGCAGAATTACAATCAAAATTGGCCCAATTAGCACACCTTAATATATTATTTCCAATTTTATCTAAATGATAAAGCTAATAGCTTTTCTTCTTTTCCTTTATCTTTTCCTTGCGTATGTTCTCCGGTGGTTCGTTCTCAGCAACTCACCTGAATTTCTTAAACAATATGGAGATCGAACTCTTTTAACAGGCTTTTTTGACAGGTTTGCAACGACTGCCTTTCAGTTTTTCCTGGAATACTGCTCATATGGCATAGCACTTACTTTGCTGGTAGCCGATTACTTATACCATTATATAATTATACATTTTAAACCGGAAAAAACTTCAACACCTATTTCAGAAGAGAAACCTCCTATTTTGCTTATACACGGGTACATGATGAGAGGCTGGACAATGATGTATCTCAAAAAACGTTTGCAAAAAGACGGTTGGAATAATGTATATACCTGGAATTATATTCCACCCTTAAAAAAAATTGAATATTATGCCGGAGAGTTGGAAAGCAAAGTTAATGATATCCTTAAAGAAACATCTCAAGCCAAAATCATCCTGATATGCCATTCAATGGGGGGACTGTTGGCAAGATATTATATTAGTCATCTCAAAGGAAAATCTTATGTAGAAAAATTAATTACTATAGGCACGCCTCATAAAGGAACCCAGTTGTGGTCTTTTACTCATAGTCCATGTGGCGCTGAAATGCGGCCTGGAAGTAATTTCTTAAAAAAATTGGGGCTAATTCCATCCACTATAAAAACTCTATCAATCTTTTCCTCTTTCGATGAAATTATTTTGCCTTATCAAAATAGCTATCTAAAAGGCAAAAATATACTGAACAAAGAGTTTGACAATTTAGGACATATGAGATTAGTTTTCAGTGCCCAAGTTTATAAAGAAGTTCAATCATTTCTCTCAAAATCAGACTATAGGCTTGACACATCTATTCCCTAAAAGTAAAATAGAAATCAACCAAAGAACAAGATGCGGGGTGGAGCAGTCTGGTAGCTCGTTGGGCTCATAACCCAAAGGTCGCAGGTTCAAATCCTGTCCCCGCTACCAATTATTTCTAAACAAAGAAGCTCCCTACAGCAAGGCAGTATAGAATACGCTTGCTAAACATGTTCATCAACTCTACATTTTTATATAATAACTGGTTTTCTTTATTTACCCACTGCTCTTGCGTGGAATAATAGTGTGCTGGAATTTTGAAGAAAACTCATTATATAACTTTCCGAAACTCATTAACCCATTATCTTAAACCGTTCTTTCTCCAACATTTGAAAAGGAATCAAGAAACTACTAAATGTGTCTGAAAGAATAAGCAACAACTGAACCAGTTAAATTTTAAATTTGGTATTTAAATCTCGATATGTCTCCTTATTTAACATATATTTTTTTAACCTTAATTTATTTACTGCAGCTTTTTTTATTACAGTCATCACTTAATTATCATGAAAGATAAAGAGAAAGAAGAACGAGTATTCACTGAGAGATCAAAAATTTTAAAAAAAAGCTTACAGGAGGCTTTACCTTTAGTCGGGCGAAATCCTATTTTAATGGAACCCAGGTATATGGCAATAGCTATTGCTGTATTTTCCAAAGATGATCATACGCTTACTCAGGAATTCAACCGACTTCTGAAAGAAACCGGTTCGCTCAATATCCATGACAAAGATGAGTTAGATAAGTTATTTTGGGATTGGATAAAATACAAATATCCTGAAAAGCTTAAAACGAAAACGGTGAAAGTTGAGTCATCGCCAGGAGAAGTGTCTCTTAAACGGTTGGGTGAAGCCCTGCGGGAAGAGTTAGAGGAAAAATTTGAAAAGAAGAGCAAAATAAAAATTCAACATGCCAAAGATGAAATTCGAAGGGAAATGACTGAGGAGTTTAATGCTAAAATCAAAGAAGTTATGAAAAATACAGGCCAGACCACTCAAAGTCTTAATTCAATGGATGCAATTATAGAAAAAGCCGGTAAAGGAGCGCTTGATCTTTTATCTGACGAAATTGAGAACGCAAAGGGAAGCACAAGCCGTATACAGAATAGCGCGGAGGACCTGCAGGAAAAAATAAAAAAATTAGAAGAAGAAATACAATACGATACGATACCTGGACTTTATACAGTGCAAATATTTTCTCAAAGATTTCAGGACATGGCTAATAAGTTTAATGAAAACAAAACCCCTTTTTCTCTTGTTTTTTTGACCATTGACAATCTTGATCATTATACTTCATCTTCTGATCCCATGATTTCAAGAAAACTTTTTTTAGGATTAGCCCAGCAAATCATTGAAGAACTCAACAACCACTCCCCTGATATTTTACCTGCCCGATATGACGTAAACCTGATGGGATTTCTGCTTCCTAATATAGGATTGAAAGATGCTTTGAGTTTTGCTGAAAAGATTTGTAATATGACAAAAAAACATGAATTTACCGACAAAGGTGGAAATTGCTTAAGCCTGACAGTTAGCGCTGGAGTTGCTCAATACGCAGATTCTGATAGTTTTGAATTTGATGAAATCCCCGGTGGCGGAAAACAATTAAACAGTACCGTCTTCGCTCGGGCAATAGGATTACTAAAAAAGGCACAATCTAAAGGAGGGAATCGCGTTGAATAAAAGTAAAAATGGTAAACTGCATAGGCAAAAGAGACAGAAAAGTTCCAGGCAGATAGAAGACGCGAAGAGATAATGGTAATGGTTCACTTGTTGTTAGTTGTTTAGATATCCTTTCGCAAAGATGACAGGCCGACACATTGGAAATTTATTTTATTACCAGGCATTTAAAAAAATAGATGAAACCAGAGAGGGTTGACAACAACACTGCTTTATGAGACTATTTTTTTCTATAGTAAGTTCTCGGGAAACAAAACATGTGGAAAAATGTCTTTGTAAACTTTTTAGTTTTATCGTTCATTATTTTTTCCGGGCAATATTTACATTATCGGTTTCAACTAAAGAGTGCTCTGGAACAAACACCTGTCGACAAGATTGCCCCGCTAAGATCTGATATTTCAGGAGCTTTCTATAGCCCCTCTCAGCGCATTTTTATTTCAGGAGCACAGCAACCTTTAAATCCAAGAACATTTCATATTTGCGGAATTGAAACATCAGAGAAAGGAATCACTATTACAATTGCGCCTTCCGATATTACAACCACAAACAATTTAATGACAACGTCCTCCTCATAATTCCTCCTCAAATCCAATCATGGCTATTTCAAAAAAGATAGAGCATCTTATGGAAAATTCCTCGTGGATACGC
>DASCNB010000222.1:0-10973 GCA_036011265.1 Nitrospinota bacterium
GGTCGTTGTTTTAGCAAAACTTCGTACGCGGATATATCCTATATTGTCTTCCATTCTTCGAGACCAAACACTTTTCATCTTAATTATTGCCCTCGTTATAGTATAATCTTTAAAACTTTTTAACCCTTTGCGCAAGATAGAAAGAGTCACTTCAGTATTAACGCGGCCCCTTAGTTTTTTAACAGCATCCGGCAAGGATATACCCCTGGTTGGTTCATTATCAATTTTCATTATTATATCTCCGGCTTGAACACCACTGTGGTACGCCGGTGTATCTTCAATAGGAGACACAATAGTCAGTAGATTATTGCGAAGGGTTATCTCGATCCCCAAACCGCCAAATTCTCCCTCCGTCTCTACTTTCATTTCTTTGTAAGAATCAAGCGGCAAATAAGAAGAATGAGGATCCAAGTTTCTCAGCATTCCTTGCAAGGCTCCTTCTATTAGTCTATCCGGCTTTACTTCTTCTACATAAGAAGCTTCAATAAGCGAGGTAACTTCAGCAAATATTTTAAGTCTTTCATATGTGTTTCCTAAACTACTATGGACTTTTCCAATTCCGCCGGACAGCAGAAATGCAACCACTAATGAGGCAATCAGCAATGAATACTTCAACGGTTTATTTTTTAATTTTTTAAGCATAAGAAAGCTCCTTATTAAAAAATCTAATAAAATATTAAATTGAACCCTAGTATTTTAAGACTATCATTATTATTATCTATTTAAAAGACAGAAACCACAGATCACTTAAAATAAAATTTATCAAGAAGCGTATTAAGCCCAACTTTGCTAATAAAACATAATGTTACAAGTTTGTATTACGGATTGTTTTTGCCACTAAAGCTAAGAACCTGGGTCTTATTTTTTTGCGACGCTGAGCCATTTAAGAGGGTTTTCGGGTGTTCTTTTATTGCGTATTTCAAAATACAATGAAGGACCATTGATAGAATCGCTGTCTCCTGTTTGAGCAAAGACCTGGCTCTTTAAAATCCTGTCACCCTTTTTCACCAGACTTTTGCTCAGATGCGCATACAGTGAGTAAAAACCTTTGCCGTGACCAACGATAATTATCAGACCATAACCCTTGAGATTCCCTGAGTACAAAACTTCACCCCTATGAACTGCGCGTACACTTTTCCCAACTGGCGCCGCAATTTCTATTCCGTTATTATAAGAGAATGTTTTAAACCGTTGGTTTTTAACCTTTCCATATGGAGAAACAACTTTTCCCCTGACCGGCCATGGTAAAAAGCCCTTTCTTTTATGAAAATCCAAGCTTTTTTGCTCAAAATAGTTTTTTTCTAAAATAACAATCAAAGAGCTTAACTCTTTAGAAGCTTCCAGAAGTTCTGCCTGGATTTTCTCGTGATTACTTTTTCTGGTCCTTATTTTGTTTAAAAATTCCTGTTTTGTTCTTTTTTTAATTAAAATTTCATTTTTTTTCTTTAGTGATGCATTTTTATAGAGCGCCGCCTTTTTTGCTGTTTCCTGTAATTCTTTTTTATTTGCTGTTAATTTTTCAATATCAAGTTTATATTGGGAAATCAATTCCGCGTCAAGATTCGCTATGATTTTCATATATTTAAGTCTCTGCAAAAAATCATTTGTATCCGAAGCTGAAAAAACAACTCTTATATAAGATGGCTCACCTTCCCTATAGATAACTCTTAGTCTTTTTTGGAGAAGTTTTTTTTGGTCTTTTATTTTCTCGCGGTTTTTATTGAGATTGAATTCTATTTTTTTTAGCTTGTTATTAGCGCTCTCTAATTTTTTTTCATGTCCCACAAGTTCTCTTTGAGAAGCTTTTAACGTTTTATTAATACTTTTAAGCTGGCCCAAAAAAGATTTTTCTCTTTTTGCTTCGTTCTTAATTTTTTTTGATTCAGCGCCGAGTTTTGACTTTATACGCTCCAGTTCTTTTTTTTCCCGTTGAATTTCTTTTTCAGCGGAAGAAATTTGCTGTCCGGCAACCCAATTATTAGCTGCCTGTAGAAAGAATAAATTTAACAAAATTATTAAGTAAGTTTTTTTCATATTTAAAGATTTTTCTCACCACAAAGACAGAGAGTGGCAGGGCCACAACTGCACAGAGCGGTTGCACCGTTTTGATCAGTTTAATTTAGTTGTTTAAAAATTTTCTGAGAGAAACATAGCTCCCCGCGTAACCTATTAGCGCCCCGGAAAGAATGATGTAAGCGATGTCCCGTGGCGGAATAAACAAAAAAGACCGGGCGCCAATAAAAAATCGGGAGGTTTGTAGATTATCTATAAACATCTCGTAAAAACCATACAGAATTATCATCGAAAGAATCGCACCCAAAAAACCCTGAAGAATTCCTTCAAGCAGAAAAGGTCCTTTAATAAACCAGTCAGTAGCTCCCACCAGCTGCATAATTTCAATCTCGTCTTTCCGGGCATAGAGGGATAGTTTTATCGCATTGGAAATAATCAATATGATTCCTATACAAATCATGCCCCCGATAGCCAAAACAATAAACTTCAGAAAAAACAGTATCGTTTCTATTCGTTCCAACCATCCTTCGCCAAATTCTAAACTTTCTATTCCTTTAAATTTTTTAACATCCTCGGCTATTGATTTGATCTCTTTATAATTACGATATTCATTTTTTAATTTTAACTCAAAAGACGCGGGCAAAGGGTTAACATCAAGGTTGTCTAAAATTGTCTGATTGCGATCCAGCCTCTTCCTAAATTTTTTCAGGGCTTGATCTTTCGAGACGTATAGATATTTATCGATTTTCTGCATGGATGAAAGATAACTTTTAAGTTTCTTCAGGTCCTTTTTAGCAATATTATCTTGAAGGTAAATCACGACTTGAAAATTTTCCCTCCATTTATTGACCATCCCTTGAATGTTAAAATGAACAACTAAAAAAATCCCGAAAATCGACATGGAAACGGCCGTTGTCCCTATTGTGATCAAATAGGCTTCTTTGTTGGCTTTTATTCCATCCAATGCCTCTTTAAATGCTCTGCCGATTAATTGAATCATATTAGTCAACAATCTTTCCTTTATGAAGATGTATGACCCGCTGTTTCGTTGTTTTAAGCAGATCCCGGTTGTGGGTCGCAAATACTACAGTCGTTCCGTTTACGTTTGCTTTTATAAACAGCTTCATGATCTCCCACATCATGTCCTGATCTATGTTTCCTGTCGGTTCATCGGCAAGTAATATTTTAGGCTTGTTAATTAAAGCTCGCGCAATAGCAATCCTCTGTTGTTCTCCCCCTGATAATTCAAGCGGAAAAGAGTCTTTTTTGTTGCTCAACCCGATATTTTTTAAGATTTCCCATGTATTCCTCTTAATTTCTTTATATGGAATTCCAATGACTTTCTGGGAAAAAGCAATATTGTCATAAACCGATCTTGATTTTATGAGTTTGAAATCCTGAAAAACCACCCCTATATTTCTTCTCAGAACGGGTAATTTGGATCTCTTGATTTTCAGCATATTAATCCCGTCAACTATCATCTGACCCCGGTCAATCTTTTCCCATCCGAGAATAATTTTTATAAAAGTTGTTTTCCCGGCTCCGCTGGGACCGGTTACAAAAACAAACTCCCCTTTTTCGATTTTCAAGTTTATTCCATTCAGGGCTTCCACGTTTTCAACATACTTTTTATGAACATCATACATCTGAATCATGTTTCAGGACCTCAAAGGAATATTGTGCTTTTGGACGGAATACGGATAATTTCAGGATAGCAGAAATGTTTTAAAGTTCAAGAGACTGTTTGCATTTAGTAGGACATTTCAAATCACAATTTCACTCACTTTGGTAACAGGGGCCTGAAACTTCACACTATCAAATTTTTCAAAATGCTTCTTGCCGCAATGGATTTTCATCTGTTCAGATCCTCTCAATTCCTGTCCTTCAGATTTTGTTTCCGCGACAAAATACACTTTTTTATCCTTTTCAAAAACAATTGCCCAATCCGGGTTATAAGTCCCTATCGGAGTTTCAATTGTAAACCAGTAAGGCAATTTTATGTAAAACTTCACATCTTCTCTTGTCTCTAAATCTTTTGCAAAATCACTCTCTACTGAAGAATCAACCAAAACATAATTGTAAAGTGTTTTTCCCTGTTTTTTTATAGGAAACATATTCCCGGTCTTTCCTAAATACCCTTCCAACTCCTCATTTCCAAACCGCTTCATTTCCCAAAACTCACCTGCAATTTTCTCGTATTTAATACCCTCAATCATCATTTCACTAAGTATCCTGTTTATTTCTTGAGCTGAAACATCCATAAATTGCTGTGGGTTAACAAAAATATCACTTATTTTCTCCGACTTTTTGAGAATCTTTAAAATAGTATCTTTTGTAAGCCTTGTTTTGCTCTGAATATATCCAAGTATATCGGGAACATTTTTCCTATCGAAATCCACTCCTTTATCACTAATCCCAGTAAAATCAGTATCTATTCCTTTTTTTGTTATATTCAGCTTTGCTTTCACACTGACAATTCTTGGCTTTGAAATTTCTATATTTGAAACAGCTTTTCCCGCCTTATCAATAAGTTTTTGAGAATTATATTCCACCCGGTACTTTGTTTTGTGCTTAATTCTTTCCCATAATTGCTTGAAGTTTTCATCCAGTTCATAGCCTTTTTTCAATTTAGCCTTTCTTCTATGGCGCTTATTCTTAATTCTTCCCTTAAAAGCCACCCCGCATTCATCTTCAATCTCTGTCTGGAGAGTTTTCGCGAAATCTTCGTAACTTTCATTTGCGATTACAGTTAAAATATTAATATTCTCATCAAAAACTCTTTCTCCATCCTGATTAACAGGAAGCCGCAATCCTCTCCCTATTTCCTGCCTTTTTTTCAAATCAGAACGGGTTTCGTTCAAAGTACAGATTTGAAAGACATTTGGATTGTCCCACCCCTCGCGTAGAGCGGAATGAGAAAAAATAAAACGAAGCGGAGTATCAACAGAAAGAAGTCGTTCCTTGTCTTTCATGATAAGGGCATAAGTATCGTCATCCGCCCTAGTATCGCCCTTTGTATCTTTTAGCACCCCTGTTTTTCTGTCCTGAGAAAAATAACCATTATGAATTTCCGCTGCTTTGTAGGGTATTAAACCCTTATAATCCCGCTTACGATTTATTTCATTAAAAGCTTCTTCAAACCAGTCTGCAAACTTCCCCTTTTTCTCTGTACTCTTATCATAGTTCCGGTAATTCGCAACCCTATCAATAAAAAACAAAGAAAGCACCTTGATGTTTTTGTCCTTTAAACGTTTTTCTACTTCAAAATGATTTTGCACAGTATTCTTAATTTGGAACTTCATAATTTCATCCGTCATTCCACCCTGAGTTTGTCCAACTCTAATAGCCATACCGTTACTGAAAGTGATGGATTGTCCTGCAATATCCACGGCATCCACAATAAACCCGTCTTTATAAACTTCTCTTTCATTGGATAATTTATAGAGATCGCTTACCGAAGTCTTTTTGGGAGATTTTTTAATAGATACCAACTTTCGATTTATACCGTCTTTCGTGTTTACGTCTATTTTAAGTTTAATGGATATTGTGTTTTTGCTCGATTTAATGGAAACAAGCTCAACAAAAGCATCATTTAAACTATTCTTTTCTATAACGGAATCCACTTCAATCTTCTTTACCAATCCCAAATCATAAGCCTTAACAGGGTCGAGTTTATAAACCAGGTTATAATGAAACTTATGCGTCGCCGAATAACGAAAGGTACAGAGTGGATTAAGATTTTCAATCGCTCTCTTCCTGATTTCCGTTTCCATATTTTGCGGCTCATCCACAATCACAATCGGGCTGACTCCCTGGATATATTCAATTGGAACACCCCAGTCGCTGTCTTTATAAATAATATTTTTCCCTGCTTTTTCTTCATTGAACTTTGCAAAAGAGTCGATATTTATCACGAGTATCTGTAAAGCGTTAGTTGTGGCAAAACTCTTAAGATTGCCGCGTTTTCTCGGATCATAAACGTAATAATCCATCTCCGTATTTTCATATAGCATTCCAAAGTGTTCTTTGGTGATTTCCAGGTTTTTTACGACCCCTTCTTTAATAGCAATACTCGGCACAACTATAATAAACTTTTTAAACCCGTATTTTTTATTAAGCTCGTAAATGGTGCGGAGGTAGACATAGGTTTTTCCTGTTCCTGTCTCCATTTCCAAGGAAAAATGAAGTCCACCTAATCTCTTTGAAGGCTCAATATCATTTTTCTTCTGTATTGACCTTAAATTTTCCAAGACCGTTTCTTGAGCAAGAAGGAGGTTGTTTCCGATTACGATTTCCCCATGATGCAGGAGCTGCCCTTCCGGCTGGTTCAGTTCAACCTCAAAATCCCCCTTATTCAGAGGCTGTCCCTTGAAAATATCAACGGTAGAATTGACGGCGTCGATTTGGTATGGCTGGTTCGGATCAAATTGAAGTTTCATTTTCATGCATTCCGACTATCAATACAAAGAGACTATCTAATTATTGGGCTAACCTCGATTTTACTTGACCTTGCTTTCCCTTATCAAATCAATAGATTACAAGCCCATTGGACTAATTTTGACCTTATTTGATTTTATTTAAACTCGTTTAACCTCATTAAATTAAGAGGTTACAAACTCATTGGTCTAATTTTGGTCTTATTTACTGCTATTTCCGCTACACCATTGGTTAGTAAAGCTCGAAATTGGGTACTCCTTATGGCTAGATTAGTGCAAGTTCTTCATTGCACCGTTCTTTTTGGCTCCAGGGGATATGCTTAAACCCATAATTCGAAAAAGCAGAGATTAAGTTCGAGGAAATCATTTTATCTGCTGTATCGTTGTAAATCACATAATTCAGCATTTTTTCTTCCCTGATTTCCGCAATGTCGTTGAAGACTAAAATGGTAGCCATTACAGAATCTCTTTTGGGAGTATTAATCGTACGAATTAATCTCTCAGGTTTTTGTTTCGAAGCAGGGATTAGGAAGTCGATATTGTGGTCAAACCCTGTTTTTCCTCCGATTTTAATATCCTTACTGAAAACAATTTCATTGCTCTTAAAATACCTCTCAACATCTTCCTTGAAAAGAGAAGCAACACTCTCTTGAGAAAGTGTATACATATCATTCACAGCAAGAATCGCTTGCAAGAGATAATGTTTTTTTTGTCCTATATTGTTCAGATTGGCCTTGATAAACAGATCATTTTTTTGTCCTAATTTCACGCCAAAACCATTAAGTACTGTTTTAAATATCTTTTCTCTTTTCGGTGAATTTAACGTTACTCCGGACATTTTTAAATCTTCAATTGTGAAACCATCATCCGTTAAAACAAAGTCCCCGTTACTTTTTAGAACATAAATTTCTAGGTGGTCGTTATTCCTGTCCAGAAAAGGAGTTGAAATTGCACAGGTAGAGCCATCTTTTATGGTCTTTAGGGATGTATTATCCTTAATCCATTTAAGATATTCATCAATAATATTTTGGCAATCAATAGACATAAAACTTTTTTTTTAAAATAGAGATCGCTTAATAACCGGGTAATTTATTATATTACAATAATTAAAAATTTTCCTCAGAACCTCTTCCATGTTTTTATCCTCTGCCAAACTGAGTTCGCTAATAGGAAAAGCCCATTGAGCATCAAATCCTTCACGGTAAATATGGACGTGAGGACCATCAAAAGATCGCTCATCAGTTCCGGGCGGGTTGGTATGCCTTCCTTGCGAGTCGTAACGCAGCATCACGATAGATGTCCTGTGTCTCTTGTTAAAAGTGTATTTTTTTATTTCGATAGAACCTCTATAAAAATCAACAATAAATGTATCCTTAGAATTCAATGAATTTAAATCTCTTGACCAGGTCATAGGTGATGGACCAAGAAGAATTTCATCTTTTTCTTTGAACTCCTTCTTTAACCCTATTAGGTATTTAAATTCTTCTTGAGTTATTGACATGATAAGGCTCCTTAAATTACCTTAAAATCAATCTTTGCGGATTCCATTTGGAGGATGGTATTTGTTTTTAGCTGGTCGTTTTTGCCGAACGCCTTGTCAAGGCAAATGACCTTTTCCGGTTTTGCGGAAAGAATGACATCGGATAGTTTTTGAGTTATTTTGTCCTCAAGACAGACAATTAGCTTGCCACCGTCGAGCGAGAAGTGTTGTTTTCCGTTATATTTTTTCTTTTCTGTTGGCACATTAAGGTCAAGACCGCTTTTTAAAATCAGCTCATACAGAATATTTTGCTGTGTGCTCTCCTTTTTTACATTGTCAACAAACAGGTCCATCTGTTTTATAAGTTCTTTTTTGTCTTTTAAATCAGTCCGCCAGATTTTAAAATTGCTTTCATCGAGCTTAAAAGCTTTAAAACCTGTATCTAATTTCTTACCTTCAAAGTTGAGTTGCCCTTCTTTTTCTTTCTTTATTTTCTTACCCGCGCGACGGATTCTCTCTTTTCCTATATCAGCAATGGTTTTATAACCAGCTTTATGAGCTTCACTCTTTTCATCACAGGGTTCGGCAAGTTGTACGGAAATACATTTACGGTTTCCACCATCTTCTGCGTTAAGTGCTATTACTGCGTGTGCAGTTGTGCCTGAACCTGCAAAAAAATCAAGGATGATATCATTAGAATTCGTACTCATTTTAATCATCTGCTTTATCATTTCTAATGGCTTTGGGTTCTCAAATATTAGACTGCCAAAAATATTTTTTATCCATCTAGTGTCAGAAGAATTATCGAAATATCAAAAGTTATCAGGTACTGATATATCAGTTATTGTTAGGTAATCTTTTAATCTTGGAGGTGTCTTATAATCGCCATACCAAATTAAACCTTCTTTTTGGAATTGCAATAGCTCTTTATGAGTTCTCCCCCATCCTCGATCAGGAATTAAACATTTTCCCCCAGTTTCTGGGTTAATTATCGTGTAATCTTTTGGTCCTCCTTCACGAGACAAGTCTGCATCTCCAAATACACCTTTTTCATCAACCTTATTCCATCTACTTAAATGAGCATACTTAGGTCTTTTAAACATATCCTTTATTTCACTATCTATTTCTTCTAAAGATACCCCCTGGCTTTTAAGTTTTTCAAATAAGGCAGCAATATCTTTAGCACCACGCTTTTCAATTCTCCACTCAATTTGCCTTAATATATTAAGATTTTTTGAATAGCAAAAAATATACTCGGAAGATATGCTTACTAATTTAGCTTGGTTCTTGCTGGAGTTATTTTTATGAAGAAACTGAGCCACAAAATTCTCTGCTCCAAAAATTTCATTCATAATCATTCGTAAATTATGCACTTCATTATCATCAATGCTTACGAAAATCACTCCGTCCTGGCGCAGCAGGTTTCGGGCTAAAAAGAGACGGGGGTAGATCATAGAAAGCCAGTTGGAATGGAAGTGTCCGCTTTCTTTGCTGTTTTTCTGAAACATCCCGTCTTTCATTAAATTTCCCTCTTCATCTATTTCTCCCGCTCTCTTCAAATATTCTTCCTGGGATTCCTGAAACCAGTCAGGATAGATAAAACTATCATTCCCGGTATTGTACGGAGGGTCAATGTAGATCATCTTTATCTTGTTGTAATAGGATTTTTGTAAAACCTTCAGGACCTCAAGATTGTCCCCTTCGATAAAAAGATTTTGAGTGTTATCAAAATCAACAGATTCCTTTTTTACCGGTTTAAGAGTTGCTGTTGTTGGTTCCTGAATATGACGAAAGCAGTCGCTTTTCCCGGCCCAGGACAAACCGTATCTTTCAGTGTCTCTATTTACACTATCCCCGAGAGTGATTTTTAGCTTTTTAGTATCAACCTTCCCCTCGGTTAAAATTTCAGGAAATTTGACTTTCAGGAGGTTGAGCAACTCCTCTTGTGGATTGTAAGAATTTCCGTTCATTTTATGTTTATTCATTGTTGTTATATCCAAAAAATTTAAATAATTAAATCACAATACCATCCAAAATTCCATTTATTATTTTTTATGCAGATAGCAGAGAGTTGGGTTAATTCCAGACAACCTTTAAGGTGTTAAACCGGACGACAGAGAACGGAAGACAGAAGGCAGATGACGGAAGATAGTTTACATTTGTGAATTGCTGATTGCTGTTTTTTTGCGTTAAACCTGTTCTAAAACAGCATCTGGGGAGGAGGAATAAAGTTTTTCTGAAGGACTATTCTTTTTCTTTTTTAAAATGTTCTTTGCGGCCTTGACCAGGGCTTCCGGAGTTAATCCATAATGTACCATTAATTCCGGGGAGTCGCCGGTTTGGCCAAAACGATCTTCAATACCGACACGCTTTAAAGGGACCGGACAATTCTCCGACAATAATTCGGCCACCGCGCTTCCAAGCCCGTTAATAATGGAATGTTCTTCCCCGGTAATTATCGCGCCGGTTTCCTCGGCAGCCGCGAGGATAAGGTTTTTATCAAGCGGCTTGATGGAAGAAGAGTTAATGACCCTGACTTTGATCCCTTCTTTATCTAAAATTTTAGCGGCATCCAGGGCAATGTGGACCATAATCCCGCACATTACGAAAGTCAAATCATTGCCATCTCTTACAACAGACGCTTTTCCCAATTCAAATGAACAATTCTCATCCAAGATAACCGGAAACTTTTCCCGGGACAACCGGATATATAGCGGGCCTTTATGCTTCGCGGCAAACTCAATCACGGACTTTGTTTCATGGCCATCACAGGGCATGATGACACTCATATTCGGAAGTCCTCTCATTAAGCCTATATCTTCAACCGAATGATGAGATGCTCCATCAGGGCCGACAGTAATCCCGCCGTGCGTCGCCACAACCTTGACATTAAATTTAGGCAGGCAAATGGATTGCCTGATCTGTTCCCAGGCTCTACCGGTAGCAAAAACAGCAAAAGTACTTGCAAAAGGGATTTTCCCTGCCGCAGCCAACCCGGCAGCCATGCCCATCATATCCTGCTCGGCTACACCCATATTTAAAAA
>DASCNB010000223.1:0-13096 GCA_036011265.1 Nitrospinota bacterium
TGTAAGGCGAAACTGGCTCCTGTTTTGGACGCAATTAAGTTTTTAAAAGAGATGGGGATGTGGATAGAAGTAACAACCCTGATTATTCCGACAAAAAATGATTCAGAAGAAGAATTAAGAGAAATAGCAAAATTTATATATGGTGTCGACCAGGGGATTCCCTGGCATATCAGCGCTTATCATCCCACATATAAAATGACTCAATTTCCAAGGACCCCCTTATCTATCATAAAGAAAGCAAGGGAGATCGGTTTTGAAGAAGGCTTACGGTATGTCTATGCGGGCAATGTCCCGGGAAACGAAGGAGAAAACAGTTACTGCTACAAATGTAAAAAACTTTTAATCGAAAGATATGGTTTTTCTGTGATACAGAACAAAATAAAAAATTCAAAATGTCCCTTTTGTTTTACAAAGATTGATGGGGTGGAAATGTAGTTTGATTTTAGATTGAGGATTGTAGATTTTGGATTTCAGTGTAAATTTATTTATCTTGTCTTCTTTGCAAGTTTAAAAAACGATTTTTAACTTCTTTAATCATATCCTGATTTTCCGCAGGGGAAGCGTTTTCAAGAATATTTTTATAATACTCCCTGGCCAATTTTAAATTTCCCACACCCTCATAAGAGAGCGCCAGATTGTATAGAAAACCTTTGTCCTCAGGGGCGAATTTTAAGGCATCCCTGTACTTCTCATTAGCCAGTACATATTTTTTTTGAAGAAGATATATGTTTCCAAGGCTATTATGGGCTGCTGAGTGCTCAGGGTAAATCCTGACTGTCTCTTTAAATTCAAATAACGCTTTATCCAACAATCCTTTTTCCGCGTACATCATACCAAGGTTGCTATGAGCCATCCACGCTTTTGGATTTTTATCGATAGAATGCCTTAGAAGGGTTTCCAAATCTTTATATATATGTCCTTGCTTCCATGTCAATACCGTGAAGATTAATAACACTGCCAGTCCCATACCCGCCCCTGCTTTTTGCCAGCTAAATGTCTTTTTCGTTTGCGCCAAATCCCATTTTTCAAAATGCAAGGCAGCTCCGGACGTAATTAACGCGATTATTCCCATACTGGGAAGGTACTGGAAGTGATCGCCTACAAAAGAGTAACGCATAAAGTAGAAATTAAAAAAACCGAGGATAGGAAACAGGGTAATAATGAAGTAGCTTGCTGCAATAAGTACAGGTTTTCCCCATGTTTTGTACTTCCGTAAAAGCACAGTGCAGAGAACTATTAAAAGCACTAATGGAAAATAGGAGTTGATAGATGTTGGATCAATTGACCAGTGAGGATTAAAGAACATAAGATTATACGGGAATATCAACTTGGAGATATAAAACCATATATTATACCCGGCTATTGCTATTCGCTCAAACAGTCCAATAGACCATTCGGAACCTATGGCTCCTGAATGATATTGCTGTTCCCATATAGTCCATAAAGAGGCTAAGGCGGATAAAACAAAAAAAGGTACGATATAAAAAATGTCCTTTTTTTGCAAAGAACGGTTTAACCACCAGTGAATAATGAGCAGAATTACAGGCAGCATTACTGTTGAAGGTTTGCTGAGAAGCGCTGCCAGAAACATTATTAATGTGGCTGAGTACCACTGTTTTTTCCGGTTGTCGAGAAACCTGAGATAAAATAATAAAGCTAAAAGGTAAAAAAAGCCTGACTGAACATTTTTAAGTTCTGTAATCCATGCCACAGATTCGACATGAACGGGGTGCAACGCAAAAATTGCTCCTCCCAGCCATGCCCACTTAATACCCAATTGTTGGAATAAAAAACATAGTAGGACTGCATTTATTGCATGAAGCAGCACATTAACAATGTGGAACCCCATTGGTTGTCCGTTCCATAACCGCCACTCTACCCAGAAAGTTGTGAGGACAAGCGGGTAATAAACGGCATCCGAAGTTGTCCAAATTCGTTTGAAGCTTTCTTCACCTATGACGGTTTTTTTTTTTGTAATATGCAGGTCATCATCCCAAAGGAAGTCGCCATTTAATGCAGGTGAATAAGCAAGGAAGGTCAGGAGAACAATTATTAACAGGCCTGGCCAGTAAGGGCGGTTCCAATTTAATGCTTTTTCTTTAAATGAAGATGCCATTCAACAAAGAGTATATGTGTATTTTTTAAGTGATACAACTATGGATCAGGGAAACCCCAGGTTCCAGACCCCTGGTCTGTTTTCAGGTGAAGGGAATGAAAAAAAGTGAGATCAGACATATGTTTGCCGTCTGAATCAGTAAATACCAAACGGTTTGATGATTTTTTATTAAATGTGAATCGCAGTTTATTTTTTTCAGGAAATGAGGATTGTCCAAAAGGTTTGTAGCCTTTTAAAAAGCCTTGATAATAATAAATGTCTTTTAAAGGAGCCCTCCATTTGTAGTTAATGGTAAGGTATAAATCATTCAAAGGCTGATTGGAATCGTTTTCTATCTCAACGACATATTGGAGAGGATCTTCGTCGCCATAAGCAATATTGTTAATGTAGTAATAAGAAATTCGCACAAATTCAAGATTGTTTGGAATGATGATGAAACAGGCTGTCATATCCCTGTCCGTGGAAGTGCCACAGCCGAGCAGAGTAAAAAAAAATAAACTAAAGAAAAAGATTTTTTTCATGAAGAAACCTTTATACAATTCGATAAAAAAATTATATCATATTGAAAGTGCTTAGCGAGCGAACTTAAAATAAATCATACTCTACCTTAATGTTGCAAAAAATTAGATTCTTCGGTCGCTTACGCTCCCTCAGAATGACACGTGAGAGGTTTTAGATTGTCATTCCTTCACTTTGTTCAGGACAGGTCTGAGTCCTTCGCTTGTCATTCTGAGCGAAGCGAAGAATCTCGCGGTCGTTGTTATTAGTCGTTTTTTAGCTTCACCAATGGTAGAGAATGTTCATTTTTTAAAAGATTTTATTAATTATGTCCCGTAGATTTTTAAATCCATTTTGGAATCTGTTTAGCGAGCGTATTCCCTTTGGTTTTGCAGCATGGAGTTTCAAATTTTTCCTGCTCATATTTTATATTTCTTTCCTTGGCGGTTGTGCTTCTTATTTTAAGCCTGCCGATGAATTGCCCCCCTCTGATGGATTAAAAAAGATCGGTTGGTGGGGCCGTCCTAATTTCTATAATGATTTGGAGATGGAGTCACTCCTCTCTGCTATTGAAAAAAATAACAAGTTTTTAAATCGACTCCCTGCAGACAGGGTTTTCACGTATGGAAATCAAAAATACAGTGTTGAAGAGATCAAGGAATCTTTTAGACATTTCATTTCGATTTTAAAAAAGTCTGAAGATAGATCGGACTTTAACTACAGGATAGCAAGAGATTTCAATATTTATACTTCTGTTGGGTTTGATAACACAAGAAAGGTGCTTTTTACCGGGTATTACGAGCCGGTTATAAAGGGGAATTTCAAAAAGACAGATGCTTACCAATATCCAATTTATAGTAAACCGGATGATTTAATTGAAATCAACCTTGGAGATTTTAAGCGAGGTTTTAAAGGAAAAAAAATCATTGCGCGTATAAAAGACGGGGCCGTGGTTCCATACCATGATAGAAAATCAATTGACCTCTCTGGTTTTCTTTCAGGGCAGGGGCTTGAAATTGCCTGGTTGTCTGATCCGGTAGATGCCTTTTTTCTTCATATACAGGGCTCAGGCATAATAGAGATGCCGGATGGTTCTAAAGTAAACGTTAATTATGCTGCAGCGAATGGAAGACAATACCGAAGCATAGGCAGGTTTTTGATCAAGGAGGGGAAGGTACCTAAAGAGCTGATGTCAATGAAAGCAATCCGTGAGTATCTGAAATCTCATCCTGAGGAGATAGAGAGAGTTCTTTTCTACAATGAGAGTTATGTGTTTTTCAGAGTTGTGGAGCAGGGACCGATAGGGAGCACAGGAGTTCCGGTAACAGCAGAAAGGTCTATTGCATCGGATCCGAGAATGTTTCCAAAAGGTGGGTTGGCCTATATTGAAACAGAGATACCTGTAACGGATGTGGAAGGGAATGTTACAGGATGGAAAAAGATTTCACGATTTGTAGTAGCCCAGGACGCAGGTGGAGCAATCAAAGGACCAGGACGTGTAGATATTTTTTTTGGTACGGGAAAAGAGCCGTCAAAGCTGGCGGGCGCCATGAATAGAGAAGGGAGACTTTTCTTTTTGATTAAAAAAAGAACAAAATGATTTTTTTTTAATATTGATATTTCTGAAACCTGTTGATATATTGAAACGTCAAAACTTAAATTAAGGAGAAAGAGCAAAAGTGGTTTTTAATATAATTGGCGGCATGTTTTCAAATGACCTGGCAGTAGATCTTGGTACTGCTAATACTTTAGTTTATGTGAAAGGGAAGGGCATAGTATTAAGAGAACCATCGGTTGTCGCTGTTCATGCAGGAAGCGGCCAGGTACTTGCGGTAGGGGCAGACGCCAAACAGATGCTGGGTAGAACTCCTGGTAACATTCAGGCAATCAGGCCGATGAAGGACGGCGTAATCGCAAACTTTGAAATAACAGAAGCCATGATCAGGCACTTCATCCAGAAAGTGCATAACCGGAAAGCTCTTGTCAGGCCAAGGATCATTATTGCGGTTCCGTCTGGAATCACACAGGTGGAAAAAAGAGCTGTTCGAGATTCAGCGGAATCAGCGGGCGCACGGGAGGTCTATTTGATTGAGGAACCGATGGCAGCAGCCATTGGAGTTGGTCTTCCTGTTCAGGAACCATCGGGAAATATGATTGTAGATATTGGCGGTGGGACTACTGAAGTTGCTGTTATTTCCATGTCGGGTATCGTTTTTAGCAAATCTGTTCGAGTTGCCGGAGATGAAATGGATGAAGCACTCGTCAATTATATCAAGAAAAAATACAACCTCCTTATAGGAGAGCGAACAGCGGAGAATTTAAAGATTAAAATTGGTACTGTATATCCCACAGGCAACAATGATTCACTTGAAGGAAAAGGAAGGGACCTTGTAGCAGGTATTCCTAAAACACTCCTCATTACAGAAGACGAGGTGCGTGAGGCATTGTCGGAAACCGTTAATATGATTATTGATGCCGTAAAGATAACCCTGGAAAGAACACCACCGGAATTAGCGGCTGATATTGTTGATAAAGGTATTGTTCTTGCCGGCGGAGGTTCAATGATCAAGGGACTGGATGTTCTTCTTCGGGAAGAAACAGGCTTACCTATAAGCCTGGCAGAAGACCCCCTTTCTGCGGTTGTATTAGGAACCGGGAAAGTTCTTGATGAAATAGAACTTCTAAAGAAAGTTTCAGTATGAGGAATGATATACACAAAAAAAAAAGTTCTTAGTTTTTGTCTTTATATGTTTTTTCTCCCTTCTGATTATCTCGATAAGCACTAAAATCAAAAGTCCGACCTTTCTAGAGACAGCAGTTGTTTCTATTGTTTCTCCATTTCAGTCGATATTTTTTTATTCGATAAAAAAGGTTCAAGATACATGGAACAATTATATTTCATTAACCCAGGTCAGAAAAAACAATCTATATCTCAAAGAAGAGATTAATAAGTTAAATCATGAGGTCCTGAAATATACTGAGCAAAAAAAATCTTTTGAACGTCTCAGCAAAATGCTGAAATACAAATCGGGATCAGACAGAGAAATGATTTTAGCATCTGTGGTAGGTTCGGACGCTATCAGCTGGTCTAAGATGATTACAATAAATAAAGGATCTAATGACGGCTTAAAGAAAAATATGGCGGTAGTTTCTCACGAGGGACTGGTGGGACATATTATTCAAACGGTTCCATATTACTCGAAAGTTCTTTTGATTACTGATGTGAGAAGCGCGGTAGATGCTTTAGATCAAGAGAAACGAACAAGAGGAGTTGTTATTGGAAAAGGGAGTGATATTTGTGAAATGAAATATATTCCGCAGGATGCTGACATCAGGGTAGGGCAATCAGTTATTTCTTCAGGCTTAGGTGGAGTGTTTCCGAAAGGTTTATTGATAGGAAAAGTAAGCAAGGTAGAAGAGACCAATAAAGGTTTGTTTAAAAATGTTGTTGTAACCCCATCTGTTAAAATTTCATTTCTTGAAGAAGTCTTTGTTCTCAAATGAATGTGGCATTAAATATTTTTTTTATAATTCTGTTATTTGTATTCCAGACGACTATTTTACACAGCTTTACTATTCTGGGAGTTAGGCCTGATATTGTTTTAATACTAACTTTTTTTATTTGTGTTAATTTAGGAGAAGATAGGGGAGCAATCTCAGGATTTGGATTAGGGCTTATCCAGGATTGTTTATCAAGCAATTTATTGGGTGCGAATGCTTTTTCGAAAGGAGTTGTTGGTTTTGTTTTTGGCTATTTAAGAGATAAAATCTTTTTTGAAAATGCTCTTTCACAATTTGCTTTTGTACTTTTAGCATCCCTTATTGATGCTGCCATTATCTCGCTAATTTTATTCCTGACGATTCCAGATAAAACACAGGTGACAATAGTGCTGAATAAGCTATTATTGTCATCTGCTTACACAACTATAGTCGCACCTTTATTTATGCTGATTTTTAAAAATAAAGCGGTCGTTTCCTTTAAAAAAAGGAGGCGAGGGGCAGGGCTTAGAGGGCAACTAATAATTAGATAACGCCAGGCAGACTGCCACGTTTTTTCTCCTTTTAATAATATTGAAGGCTTTATTATGAAATTTGAGCCGTACAATCCTTTACTGATTGAACATATTAAAAGAAAAATAACATTTTTTCTCTTTGTGATCATTCTTTCTTTTGGAGTATTAATTTTGCGAATATGGCATTTGCAAATTCTTCAAAAAGATGTTCTTCAGACTTTGTCAGAAAATAATCGAACAAAAAAAGTATTACAATCGGATTATCGAGGCAAAATACTTGATACAGGCAATAATGTGATTGTTGATATAAGGTCGTCTTTTAACCTTTATATTACTCCCGAAGACACAAAGGACATTAAGGGCATTTATGAAATTATCAGCCGTCGTCTTAGCATGGATGAAAAGGAATTCTACCAAACAATTAAGAGCGCGCCTTCCTATAAAGATATATTGATCGAAAGGGATTTAAGCAGGGAAGATGTGGCATTTATAGAAGAACATAAAATAGATTTACCCGGTGTTTTTTTTAAAGTGGAGCCGTTACGGAATTATAGAGAAGGTAGGTTAGCCGCCCACGTTTTAGGCTATATTGGTGAGATAAGCAAAACTCAACTTGCTGCCGCAAATGATTCAGACTATCGGCAAGGGGACTATATAGGTAAATATGGATTGGAGAAGATATACGAAAGCAGCTTGCGAGGTAAAAAGGGGAGTAAAGAGATAGAAGTAGATGCTTCCGGGAGGGAGCTTAAAATTTTACATCAGGTTTTTCCAAAACAAGGAGAGAATCTTGTTTTGACTATTGATGTGGAAATTCAAAAAAAAGTGGAAAAATTACTCGTAGGAAAGGAAGGAGCGGTTACCGTATTAGACCCGAATTCAGGAGCTATTTTAGCTATGGCAAGCAGCCCTTCTTTTGATCCAAATTTGTTTGCGGGAAAATTTTCTAAAGCAACGTGGAATGCGCTTATCTATGATAACTTGCATCCCCTACAGAACAGGGCAATACAGGGGCAATATGCTCCAGGTTCTGTTTACAAAATCATTACGGCATCCGCGGGGCTGGGTGAAGGGATGGTCGATGAAAAGTTTACGACTTTTTGTAAAGGAAGGTTTAAACTTGGCAATAGAGAATACAGGTGTTGGAAAAAAACCGGTCATGGAAAAGTCAATTTGCACAAAGCCCTGGTTCAATCCTGTGATGTTTATTTCTACAAATTGGGGTCTCGCGTTGGTATCGACAAGTTGGCAAGGTACGCTTATGGATATGGGCTTGGGCAAAAAGCTGGATTTGAGCTGCCGGAAGAAAAAAAGGGATTGGTTCCTTCCACCACCTGGAAAATTGAAAATAGAAATGAGCAGTGGTATTTAGGGGAAACGATATCCGCATCGATTGGACAAAGTTATAACCTCGTAACCCCTCTTCAGATGGCAAACCTTATCAGTGCAGTTGCAAATGGCGGAACTCTCTGGAAACCATATGTTCTTAAAAAAATTATTTCTAATGATGGAACTGTGACAAAAAAAACAAGCCCGCAAATTTTAAAAAAACTTCCGGTATCTGAAGAGCATTTGAATATTATCCGAAAAGCATTATCAGGTGTTGTTATTGAACAAAGGGGTACAGGATACCGAGCAAGAATCCCCGGAATTAAAGTTTCAGGAAAGACCGGTACCTCTCAGGTGATTCGAATGAAAAGTGACGAGGAAGAGGAAGAAAATAAAGAAGAAACCCCTTATCAATTCAGGGATCATGCGTGGTTTGTAGCGTTTGCACCTTCAGAAAATCCTCAAATTGCTATTTCCGTGATTGTTGAACACGGCGGGCATGGCGGTAGTGCCTCTGCGCCGATAGCAAGAGAAATTATAAAAAAATACTTTCAGTTATATCCTTTAAAAAATGTTTGATCGCCGTATAGTCACAAATTTTGATTGGTCGATTCTAATTCTTACTTTAATTATTTCATCCGTAGGTATCGTTTTTATTTATAGCGCTATGCATGGTGTAGCAAGTGATAGCTTAAAAAATATTTACATGACACAAATTATATGGGTTGCGTATGGGTTGGCATGTTTATTTTTTGTATTGCTTTTTGATTACAGACATTTAGCGAGGTTTGCCTACTTACTGTATTTTCTCTCTTTGATATTACTGGTTTTAGTTCTCTTGTTTGGGAAAAAAGTTTCAGGGGCTCAACGATGGCTGACTATTGGAAATTTTACTTTTCAAGTATCGGAAATGGCTAAAATAATTCTTATAATTACTCTGGCAAAATATTTTGGTGGCGGAAAGCTTATTGGTGATTACAGATTAAAAGATTTTGTTGTCCCGGGCATTTTAACAATTATTCCATTTCTTTTGATAGTCAAACAGCCTGACCTTGGTACTTCAATAGTCTTGCTTTTTATTTTGTTTGTGATGATTTTGGTTGTAGAAACTCATCAGAAAACTTTTCTTTTAATAACGGGAACCGCTATCTTATTTTTACCTTTGTCATGGTTTTTTTTAAAAGATTACCAGAAGGAACGGTTGCTAACTCTCATAGACCCAAACATTGACCCACTTGGTTCTGGTTACCATATATTGCAATCCAGAATAGCTGTTGGTTCCGGTGGATTCTGGGGAAAAGGTTTGCTGGCTGGGACTCAAAGCAGGTTACAGTTTTTACCGGAACAGCATACAGACTTTATTTTTTCTGTCCTGGCAGAAGAGATGGGGTTTGCCGGGAGTTGTGCATTATTGATTTTATATTTATTATTATTTATTAGGGCGTTAGATCTTATATCCAAAGTCAAAGACCGGTTCGGAATGCTTTTGGGATTAGGGATTGTCAGTACATTATTCTTTTATGTGGTGTTTAACCTGGGTATGACTATCGGCCTGTTCCCTGTGGTGGGAATACCACTTCCTTTAATGAGTTATGGTGGGTCTTCCATTGTGTCAACATACATAGCAATTGGAATTATTTTAAATATTGGGATGAGGAGGTTTTCCAATGGATAGCCAGGGCCAGTTAAATTATGAAGATCTACTTCCTTTTGTTAGAAAACCATCTCAATATATTGGAGAAGAGGTGAATTCTATTAAAAAGGATTTGAAAAAGATTCAAGCTTCTATCTCTCTGGTTTTCCCTGATAAGTATGAGATTGGCATGTCGCATCTTGGTTTAAAAATTCTTTATCATATTATTAACAAAAGAGAAGAATTTGCCGCGGAAAGAGTTTTTGCGCCGGATCTTGATTATGAAGAGTTGTTGAGAGAAAAATGTATGTCTCTGGCAAGTTTAGAAAACAAGTTGCCTTTAAATAAATTTGATATTATCGGTTTCACAATACCCTATGAAATGAGCTACACCAATATTCTCAATATATTGGATTTAGGACATATCCCGCTTTTAAGAAAAGACAGAGGTGAGGAGCATCCGCTAATTATAGGTGGTGGTCCATGCTCATACAATCCTGAGCCACTTGCAGATTTTTTCGATTGCTTCATCGTTGGCGATGGAGAGGAAGTTATTATTGAAATTCTTGAACTGTTTGCTACGTCTAAAAAGAAAAAGGAAACAAAAAATCAAATCCTCCGGCGATTAACGGAAATTAAGGGAATTTATGTTCCTTCAATGTTTAAAATTAAATATTTTGAAGATGGGAGTATTAAGCAAATTGAGCCTGAAGATAAAAGGTATGCAAAAGTCGAAAAACGAATTTTGCTGGATCTGGATAAGGCAGACTATCCGGTGGCGCCGGTAGTGCCTTTTGCTAAATTGGTTCATGACAGGATTTCTATAGAAATAGACAGAGGTTGTACTCAGGCCTGTCGATTTTGTCAGGCTGGATTTACATATCGTCCTGTTAGAGAAAGAACAGTCGAAAAGATTTTAGAGCTTTCAGCAAGCTCTATAGAAAAAGCAGGTTGTGGCGAAATTTCCCTTCTTTCGTTAAGCTCGGGAGATTATTCTAAAATAGGCAGACTGCTTCCGGAATTCATTAGCTCTTTTTCTTCATCTAATGTTTTTCTTTCTTTGCCGTCGCTGCAGCCGGGAACAATTAAAAAGGATATGATTGATTGCATGAGATTAACAGGGAAGGGTGGAATTACTATTGCAGTTGAGTCCGGCAGCCAGCGCTTGAGAAATGTTTTAAATAAAAAAATAACTGATGAAGAAGTTCTTAGAACAACGGAAAGCTTTGCTCAAGCGGGGTGGGAGACCATTAAACTTTACTTTATGGTTGGTTTGCCGACTGAAACTGATAATGACCTGGAAGAAATTTACTTGATTTGCAAAAAAATATTTTCCAAAGCGAAGCAAAAGAATCCAAGGTTCAAGAAACTGAATATCGGGGTTTCATTTTTTGTGCCTAAACCCCACACACCTTTCCAATGGGTTTCTCAGGTCAATTTTGTTAGTGCGGAGAAAAAGCTTAAATTTCTTAAAAGTAAATTTAAATCACGGTCGAAATACAAAATTAAGTGGCAGAATCCTAAGCTAAGCTTTTTAGAAGGTGTGTTTGCGCGTGGCGACCGTCGGCTTGGAAAAGTTTTACTCCATGCCTTTCAACTTGGTTGTAAATTTGATGGCTGGTCGGAGTGGTTTGACTTTGAAAGCTGGATGGCTGCATTTGAAAAAGCTCAGATAGACCCGGAATTCTATACACAAAACAGGATTGATGAAAATGAGATATTCCCGTGGGACTTAATCGATATTGGAGTAAAAAAAGAGTATTTGTTTAAGGAATATTTGCAATCAAAAGAAGAGATAAAAGAGGAAGATTGTCGCAAGGGAAAGTGCATTGTGTGTGGTCTTGAGAACATATGTACTGGTATAAACCACGTTAGAGAAGTGTCGGCAGATCATAACATTAATTCGACATCACCAGGTTCTGTAACTTTCCCACCGATTTTACCTGAGACTTTCTCTAATGGACTAAAAGAGATAGAGAAGAGAAAACCTGAGGTTGCTCAATATGATAAAATATTGACAGGGGAAAATGCGATTAAACAAGAAGATACAGTTTTTAAATATCGTATTCAGTTTACGAAAACATTTCTGGCGAGATTTTTATCCCATTTAGAAATAAGTTCTTTACTGGTTAGGGCTCTTCGTAGAGCGAAAATCCCGGTTGCTTATTCTAAGGGCTTTCATCCACGCCCGAGAATATCATTTGCTTTTGCATTGCCGGTTGGAATGGAAAGTAAAGAAGAATTATTTGATATATTTTTAACAGAAGAGATGAGACCAGATTCTATAAGAAGTAAGTTAAATAATATGATGCCGCTGCGGATGGGAATCCATTCGATAGTGGAAATTCCATTGAATTCCAAGCCATTGTCCGCTATAAATAATAAGATCCACTTTAAGATTTATATTAACGGGATAAGGGAAATTCAACCATTAGATCTACCTTTGCATGAGAAACGGCTTGCCGAGTTTTTATCCCGGAACAAAATAAATCTTTTCCCTGAAAAAGACGGAGCAATGGAAGAGATTTTTTTCAACTCATGGTTTGATAGTCTGAAAATTCAATCAATGAGTAAAAAAGGATTAATCCTGGAACTGATTGCTAAAGTTAACGACGGGAGGCTTGTATCACCTCGTAAAATATTGAGTACCCTCTATCCGGAGTTAAAAAATGAGATGGGACATTATCGAATGGTAAAAGAGGCCGCTTATTATGTCGTCTGAAATTATTATTAATGCAAATCCCAGAGAAACTCGAGTTGGTGTAATGGAAAGCCATGTAGCAGTGGAATTCTACATCGACCATAAAAGGGATGAAGATATTGTAGGAAACATTTACAAAGGCCGGGTTACTCGTGTTTTGCCGGGTATGCAGGTGGCGTTTGTTGATATTGGCCAGGGGAAGGCTGGCTTTCTTTATGTGTCTGACGTTGATATACTTGATATAATGGAAGAACATGAAAACCTTTTGACTAAAAAAGATAACGAAGATACGGAAAAGGAAGATATCAATTTTCAACGAAGAAGAAATAAAAAAGATTCTGATCGTTCATATTTGATAGAAGAAGTTTTGCAGGAAGGCCAGGAAATTTTAGTGCAGGTATCAAAGAACCCTCTTGGGACTAAGGGCGCAAGAATTACAACATATATAACACTGCCAGGGAGATATTTGGTTTTTATGCCTACCATCGACCATATTGGAATCTCGAGGAGAATTGAAGATGAGGAAGAACGCAAAAGATTGAAAAAAGTGATTCAGGATATAAGAGGTACTGATGCGGGGTATATCGTTCGTACAGTAGGCGAGGGGAAGAACAAGGAAGAATTTGAATCAGATATTAATTTTCTCGGTAAATTGTGGTCGGATATTAAAAACAAGGCAGAAAACAGCACGGTGCCTGCTTTAATTTATAAAGACCTGGATTTAATATATCGTACGCTGAGGGATCTGTTCACTCAAGATGTGGACCAGTTAATAGTTGACTCGCCTCAGGTTTACGAGCGCTGTC